>JALWQP010000074.1 GCA_027083045.1 Desulfurococcales archaeon | reverse complement strand
GTCATGAGCGACGGCAAACCGATGCCCTACCGTGTCAAGATAAGGACTCCGAGCGTCCACAACATATTGAACACAGCGAAATTCTATATCGGGTACAGCATAGCAGACCTACCAGTGATCCTGACTAGCTGGGACCCATGCATATCCTGTATGGAAAGACTAACCATAATTGATCTCAAGACCGGAGAACGTAGAAAAGTCCCCATGAAAGAACTCGCGGGAGGGGGCAAGAAATGGGTAAATCCAAGATACTCTCTCTGATATTGAGAAACCTGATCAGTAAGCCCGCCACTATACAGTATCCCAGGGAGAAGCCCTGGGTAGAGCCTGATTTCCGAGGCCGCCAATACAGTGACTTGCAGAAATGCATCGGCTGCGGCCTATGTAGGATCGAGTGCCCGGCCGACGCAATAGTTATGAAGAAAATACCGGACGAGTACGAGGCCCCGAAGAAAAATGCTAGACGGCTCTTCCCAGTCATAGACTATATGAAGTGCGTGTACTGCTACAGGTGCGTAACCGTCTGCCCCGTACGTGCTTTCACAACTACGAACTATTTCGAGCTGGCAGATACCAAACACACTACCAGTGAGGAGCTCAGCTTATCCACGCTCACGAAGAAACCCGGGGGTGAGGCGTCCCAGTGACGGGGATGACCGAGATACAAATGTTCATTCTCGCAATACTGCCTATCTACGTAGCAGCATTCATACTGTACACCTTCAGAGCTCTCCGTGGCCCAAGCATCAGCGACATGGTTCTAGCCATCGATGCTATGAGCTATGACCTTGCAGCTTTCCTCGTTATCCTAGCCATATACTTTAAGCAACCCATACTCATACCCGTGGCGATAGCGCTCGCCCTCTGGATCTACAGCCTAGACATATATGTTTCCAAGTATCTCGAAGGAAAAGAGCTGGGTGAGTAGCCATGACTCTACTCGATATAGTGCTTATTGTTATCGGAGAGATCATGATAGGCATAGGTGCACTAGCAGACTTGATAGCAGCCATAGGAATGAATAGGTTCCCCAATTTCTACCTCAGATTACATGCTGCTACAATAGGCACTATATGGGGGGCCTTCCTCCCGCTAGTAGGAGCAGCTTTCGTCGCAGCTGGATGCAAGTGTTTAGGGGAATATAGATGGTTCATGGCGGGCGGTGCTCTGATCACAGCATTCATAATACTTATACTCGGCCCGGCCGGCTCTCATGCTCTTGCAAGGGGAACCCACCGTTCAGGCATAGTTCCGGTAGAACCCAAAGTCGTTGATCACCTCGAAGAAGACGAATCCATGCCTACTTCTCAAGAGACGCGAGAAATAGGAGAAGAAGAGGGTGGGAGCCCATGAGCTATGGTGAAGCGTTCCTCCTAGGAATAACGGCGTTGGCAGCCATATTCTCTACCATAGCCACTTACATGGCTATAATGGAGAGAGACTTGCTCAAAGCAGTGATCTTCAGCGCTATTCAGAGTACAATCTATGCTTTCATCTACTACATGCTCATGGCCCCAGACATAGATCTTGTCTATATACCTGTGGCTGTTGGCCTATACCCCGCCGTAATTATTGCTTTGATCAAGAAGACCACGAGGGAGGAGAAACCATGAAGCACTGGATAGGCATATGTATACTCATACTAACAATACTGGCCATATCATTCGTGGTAGCTGCTAATATCAATGTACTTGTACCGTCAACTAATGTTAGGACGCTCGCCGAGATATATTTGAAGTACACCTATTATCCATGGGATAAGTACTTCACAGCGATGTCTCCCGAGGCATGTACCAGTATAGTATGGGACTTCCGTGGCCTAGACACGGTGTTCGAGACAATGGTGTTCTACCTGGCCATCATCGGGGCAATAGCTCTAGCCAGGGGGGTCCCGTTAAAACTACCTAGGGAGATAAAGGGAGAACTGGGTCTCAGCCTCATCGTCAAAACAGTGACGAAGATAGTGCCCGTTCTAATCATAGCTGTTGCCGGGAGCATAGCGCTCCACGGACACCTAACGCCCGGTGGAGGATTCCAAGGCGGTGCAACAGCTGCTGTTGCACCCGTCCTCATACTAGTTGTTTTCAGCCAGTTCTACCTCCTCAAGAGGGGTGTCAACAAGAACTCGATGCTACTTCTGAGGAGCATAGGCTTGACAGGCATAGGCATAACCGCCTTCGCCGCAGTACTAATAGGGTTGGCGACAGGACACTATGCATTCGTGCTACAGAACCAGCCAAAGCCCCTAGCCCCGGACATTTCCTTGCCAGCATTCGTGGGAGGCCAACTCATTAGTGGTAGCCTTTGGTTCTTCAACTTCTTCGAGTTCCTAGCAGTAGCGGCTGGCTTCACAATAGTTTTCCTCCTGATAACGCTTCCCGAGAAACTGGCAGAGGCTAAGGAAGAAAAACACGTGGCGGAGGGTGGAGAAAAATGATCACATTGTCTGAATACTTCATGACAATACTAATAACATGTATGATAGTTAACCTTGGCCTCGCACTCTATGGTGTGTTTTTCAAGCCGAACCTAATAAAGAAGATAATAGCGCTGACTATACTGGGAGATACAGCGAATACATTCGCACTAATCATAGGCTATAGGATGTGGGTGGCAGGAGTACCGTCGAGGCCACCGGTCTTCACTGAATGGAGAAGCAACAATCCATTACTATTATTTGTATTTACTAAGACGGCTGTCGACCCCCTACCACAGGCGCTAGTGCTCACAGCTATCGTTATAGGATTAGCTGTCACGCTTTTCCTTGTTTTCCTGACACTGCAGGCTTGGAAGATCTATAGATCCGTCGATATGAGAGATATTAGGAGACTGAAGGGGTGATCATATTATGAATAAGCCGCTGAGCTGGTTTGTCGTAACAGTGCTCGCGTTCATAGCATATATAGTGTTCACGGGCAGTGTAACGCCATATGACATAGTTACTGGGCTAGCTGTAAGCCTTGTTGTAGGGGGATTATTTGCAACAGTAACGGTTGAGAATCCATCCAAGGTGTTTAACCCTGCTCGATGGGCTTATCTGATCGCATATGCACTATATTATTTCTTCGTCGCAGAAGTCAAGAGCCACTTAGACGTCATGTATAGAATACTACATCCCAAAATGCCTGTGAGGCCCGGAATAGTTAGGGTACCATACGATGTTGAGACTGATTATGCGGTCACCGCCGTGGCCAACTCAATAACCAATACTCCGGGAACAGTGGTCGTAGACATTAAGCCTGAAAAGAAAACGTTTTACGTTCACTGGATCAATGTTGAGACGACCGATCCGTATGAGGCTAGAAAGAAGATCTCTCTCGCTTTCGAACAATACGCGAAGAAGGTATTCGATTGAACATGACGGGGTGAGTATTTATGGCGTGGAACATCCCTGAGCTCATAACGGGCGCGGTCGTACCTCTACTAGCAGTATTCGCTTTCACGCTTCCATTGCTAGCCAAGGTTTTCGGCGAGAAGAAGTTCCCAGGTATATGGGCGCTCATAGCAAGCGTCGTAGCTGCGGTCATGTCTACTTATATTTTCACGGTGGTATGGGGCACAGGTAAGGATATAGTCTACGGTTTCGGTGGCTGGCCACCCCCAATAGGCATAAGCTATGAGGTTGACCCATTCAATGCCGTAATAGCTGTTTTCACCGCATGGGTAATGGTTCTAATAACAATCTATAGCCTGTGGTATAATAGGCACTTCGACGAGCCAGAGTGGTACTACATACTATTAATAGGTCTAGAAGCGGGAATGCTGGGTTGCCTATACACTGGTGACGCCTTCAACTTGTTCGTGATGATAGAGGTTCTAGGCATATCTGCCTACGCGCTTGTGGCATACCATAAGAACAGGGGAGAAGCTATAGAGGCCGCAATAAAATATGGTATCATCGGAGCAACTGCTACCACACTATACTTCATCGGCCTAGTTATCATCTACGGCGTATATGGCACACTGAACATGGGCCAGCTATCACTATTGAACACCGAAATATATTATCAGAGACCAGACCTCATTGCCAGCATAGGAGTTGCAACCCTCCTAGCCGTTAGCCTCGCCTTATGGGTGTTTACATACAAGTCAGCATTGTTCCCCAACCACTTCTGGCTACCCGACGCGCATCCGGAGGCCCCCACACCAGTCTCCGCAGCTCTTTCAGGGCTTGTTGTTAATATCGGTGTTTATGCTGTTGCCAGGTTCATGTACACGATATTCGGGCCGGCCAGCACGATAGCACCATACTATCGCGACGCAGTACTTACAGCATTATTCATTATGGGGTTCGCGGGAGCCTTCATAGGAGCTATAATGATGAGGGCGCAGAAAGACCTGAAGAGACTACTTGCATACAGCACTGTAAGCCATACGGGGCTCTTATACATGGCTCTAGCCATAGGTATGAGCGGTGTGCCACAGGCGGCCGTGGCTCTGGGTCTTGCCGCGATGACATATCACGTGCTAACCCACGGGCTGGGCAAGGCACTGCTCTTCATGTCGAGCGGAGTATTTATCGATAGTGCGGAGACGAGGGATCTCGATGGACTAGCCGGTGTTGGCAGGAAGTACCCGCTGGTCAGTGCCTCCTTCATAATTGGTTTCCTGAGCCTGATGGGTCTTCTGCCTCTTGGAGGGTTCTTCAGCAAGCTTATGCTTTACCAGGCCTTCATGGATGCTGGCATGCTAATTCCAGCCCTGGCGGTGATCGTTGTATCCGCCATTAGTGTCCTGGGATATGCTAAGGCGATGTACAGTGTAGTATTCGCTACACCAACAAGGGAGCACCGTGTGATAAGGCTCCACGGCATCCACTACATGCTGGCACTGATGGCTGTCGGCCTAATACTACTCGGAGTCCTCTACCCGTGGATCAGCCAGGGCCTTGTACATGTGGCCAACTCTTCTCTCATAGGCCCCGGTGTGAGGGAGTACCAGGAGGCCTTCGTAAGGGCTTTCCACGCATTGCTTGGGAGGTGATAATCCATGTATGGGCTAATAGTGGGTGATCCCGGTACAGTTGCTCTGGTCTTGAGCCTACTCATGTGGGTAGTTTTCGGAGTGCTTGCAGTCATATATCTTGTCGTTAGAAACAATCGTGTCAGAAGGACGGATGTCTACCTTTCCGGTGAACCGGAGAGTATTGTCAACAAGCCAAGCCCGAGTCCCGCCAATCTCTATTGGGGGTTCCTGAAGAAGTTTGCCTACGGATTATACAAGCAGTTGAGAGACAAGGTCCACACCGGTAATCTACAGGACTGGGTCGACTTTATGGCGGGATGGTATGGCTTGCTCCTCATTATAGCGATCATAGTCGGGATAATATATTTGTTGAAATGGTGATAGCCATGATCGAGTGGATAATGCTCGCAGTAAGCATACTCGTGTTCCCAGGCATATTGTTCTTGATAAGCCTATCGCTGTTTACACAGTGGTATTACCGTAAGCTCAGCGGGAGACTGCAGAACCGTATGGGCCCGACTTATGTTGGGCCAGCAGGCTTGCTGCAGCCCCTCATGGATCTATGGAAGCTAATACATGTTAAGGAGATGGCTGTGAACAAGTATAGCTTGCCGAGCCTCGCGCAGTTCTTCGGCTTACTGGGAATATCCGCTCTAGTCGTCAGTCTACTATTGTTTCCGCTGAGCCCATACCATGTGACCGGCTCCTACGACTTCCTGGTATTTATATATCTTGTGAGCCTCTGGGTCCCACTGAGTATGCTCATAATGAGTCTGTCAATGCCAGGCCCATACACGAGCACTGGTGTGTCGAGGCTGTTAACATTTATAACGTTGATAGAGCCGAGCTTCTTCGCAGCCCTCTTAGCCCCGGTAGCGCTCGCCTCCGCGAGGACGGGGATCCCCTACAGTGTGCTTGAAGCGAGTAAGAACGCGATATATTGCTGGGCCAACCCAGTATTATTACCGGTCATGGTTCTTAGCCTAATAGCAGCAATAGTCGTGCTACAGGCAAAGGCGATGTTCCAGCCATTCAACATTCCTGAGGCCGAGCAGGAAATAATTGCTGGTTATGAGACAGAGTTCTCCGGCCCTCTACTAGGACTTGCAAGCCTTATGCACGACATGGACATCGCCGTAACAGCGATAGCTATAACGTACCTAATCCTTGGAGGCCCATATCCATTCCCTCATCTCAGCGTTCCGGGGATAGTACTGTTGATCATAAAATATATGGCGGTAGTAACGGCGGCCACTATTATCAAGAATGCTTTTGGTAGATATAGGATAGAGCAAGCACTCAACACTATATTCAAGTACGCGCTAATACCTGCAATAGTGGCATTATTACTGGCCATGATCTATCTCTACGGCTAGACCGGTGAACAATGCTTGAAGACAGGGCCGAGAAAAATAAGACTATTTATCCCACTTACCCTACTCGCAGTTCTTATCTCTACAATAATACTAGCCTCTGGAGCATCAAGTACACCGCTCTACTACTTCTATATCTATGGCGAGAATACCTGCCCGCACTGCATAGCTATGCATGAATTCCTGTCCAAGACATATGGTGAGGAACACGTTGTTTTTTGCAACATTCTACCGGAAACAATGAATAATCCTTGCTTCAGGAAACTCGAGGACTTCTCCAATACGGGTCTCGTCCTGGGTGTACCGTTCATCATCGTCGTATATAACGACACAGCTTCCGCCATAGTTATCGGCGAATACGAGAACAAGACCTTCTTCGATAGCCTCTTACACACGAATCCTTCGAACAAGATACCGGTATACACTGGCGGAATGATTATAGGCTATATCAATGCTTCGAGGCTGGGTCAGCACGGCTTTGTATCATACTATGCCCCATATCATCCATTAGGAACACCTACCGTATGCCCAGCGACTATTTCGTCTAGCAACGCGTCGATAGTATGGTCGCCCACCGGAGCAGCTAGCAGGGCCGCTACTATAGGTTTGCCCGAGCTACTGGGTCTGATGGTTTTCCTCGCACTCCTTGACAGTGTCAATCCATGTACATTGACCATCTATGGCTTGTTCCTCCTTGGAGAGCTCTCGATGAAGAAGAGGGTGCTTGGACCGGGCCTCCTATTCATTGCTGTTGTGTATGCCGGCTATCTGGTCATTGGTCTTGGCCTATTCTATCTTTCAATGTATATTCCGCAGAAAATACTTGGCCTGCTCGCGATTATTCTCGGCGCATACAATATATTTGACGTTGTAAGAGGCGGTGAGGAGTATAAGTGCAGGGTCTGCGGCAAAATATCGGGCCTCGGCAAGGCTATGGGTAATCCATACGTTATGGCTCTCGTACTCTCGCTGATAAGCGTGTCTGTCCTCCTCCCATGTACGAGCGGGCCTCTCGTGGCCTTTATAGCTGTACTGAAGACAAGTATGCCTAGGCTAGCATATCTTCTTTTACCAATTTATGTAGCGATATTTTCACTCCCACTGATCATTATGTATGTTGTTCTAGGTATCCTGGGCAGGAGAGGATTAATGGAAAAAGTCCCGGCAAGACTTCTCCGGTCAATACAGATTATCACTAGCCTCATAATCATTATGATTGGTGCGAGCCTCCTTTAGCCGTGGATGAGGAACCAGGCTATACCGTAGGCGTAGAACAGCAGAGTAATGATCACGACTGGTATTCCTCCCGGCATAAGCGGCTTGAATCCCTCCGGCTTCTTTATCCTGAATTTCAGCGCCAGTAGACATGGTAGTATCCCCGTGAATATTCCAGCGCCTATCGCTCCAGCAAAGTTCAGCCACTGTATGAAGCTTCCCAGCCTAAGAAGTGCGAGAATTAATGGTATGATACAAGTTAGTAGCAATATTAAATTCATATTACGCCTCGACCCAGCTTTTGTTAGTTCGAGATTTATCTGTGTCAACGCATGCGCTGCCGCGATGAAGCTTGTCAGTGTTGTGAAGAATCCGAAGATATAGCCTAGTAGTGCTGCTACCTTGAGTTTGCCTAGCTCAGCAACAGCTATTGGTGCTGGTAATCCGTAAAGGCCATGGTGTAGTCTCCCTGTTAGTGCGCCGACAAATGTCCTCGTATAATCTTGTGGTGTTAGTATTGACATGTATGCCGCCGACCATACAATATAGACCACCGCCGATATCGTTAGGCCGAGGGATAGAAGCCTATCGTAGCGCTCGTCCATTCCGAAAGTCCTGTAGGCCGTTGGTATGGCCGAATGTATTGCGTAGGCGAACAATACTATGCCGAAGACGCTAAACATCTTGCTCCAGTCTCCCCAGAGCAGGTTGTTTATGTTTACGTAGGGTGTTGATAGACATAGAAACACGTTTATGAATAATAGTAGGATTATCATCGCGACCATTGTTTCTTCCGCTCTAGCTATTATTTTCGCTCCACCTATAGTGATCGCTACACCTATTATCCAGTAAATTATCATGCCGAGCCATACAGCTATCCATGCATGGCTGAGAGTATAGATTGCTTCCCCGCCGAATATTATGTATGCAGTCATTGCTCCTATGAGGTCTATTGCTATGGTTATATAGGCCGTTATTGCCGCCCATTTCCCGAGCCCTTTCTCCATGAGCTTGGGATACTCTGAGGGGCCGAGAACGTCTAGTCCCTCTACAACGTATACAGCTGTTATTATCTGGAATATCAGCGCCAGTATAAGCATGGCTACGCTAGGCAGGAAGCCTGCTCCACTTGTACCGAACTTTACTGGTAGTCCCAGTATGCCTGCTCCAATCGCGAATCCTACGACAAAAGTCAGTATGTCTGCTCTTCTCACCAGTAGCCGGCGTAGCCTGATCATCCTTATCATTTCCGCTCAGCCTCCTAGCTACTGTTCATGTATCTATAATTTTTAAGGAGATATTAAATTCTGTGATGTGGGAAAGAAATGGGATAAATAATCAGTGAATCTGTATAAAATTCTTTAACAAAATATGTTACTTTATATAGAAGGCCGGCCTCAATGGAAGAGCTTTATCCGCCTTAGGTACACCATTAGCCCTGGCCTCTTGCTCGCTCAGTATCTCTACATCGAGCCCTATCTTCCTCGCTATATAGCTAGCTGCTTCCATGTAACCTTTCATCTCCTCTTCTAACCCGATACGCCATGAGCCCGGCGTCTTGTTTTTCTTAAGCATATTGTAGGCCGCGACAATTTCTTTCTCCCTACCCTGTAGCCCGTACTTATCCCTCAGAATCCGTATTGTCTCTCTCAGAGACTTGTTTTCCTCCACGAGTCTTGCTAGTTCGCGCTTCCAGTGATCAGCTATAACTATGGTTATCTTTGTTGGCTTCTCTTTTATCACGTTAAGCACATTCTTGACATCATCAATGAAGGACACTATACTGTCCTCGATGAGCTCAGCTACATCGTCGTATTCTTCCCTGCTCGGCTCAGGCCATTTCATCAGGGACACGTACTGTTTGTAGCCGAGCTTCTCGCCTATCTCCTCGGTGAGATGAGGTATTACAGGATTGAGTGCTACCAGCCACTTGTCGAGCACTGCTCTTACCGCTCTAACGGCTTCTTCTTGGCTTGTCCTCTCCCTGTAGTGCTCTATGATGGACATGGCCTTGTAGAAGATGGTCTGGACGTAGTCCCTGATCTCCATCTTGTCGAGGTGCTTTGCTGCTTCATCTATTATCTTGTTAAATCTCGAGAAGAACCATCTATCGATAAGCCTGTCTCTCTTATCCAGGGGCTCGGCCTCCACTGCTTTGAGGCAGAGGTTGTAGAATCTCCTCAACGCGTCTATTGTCATTGATACTTCTGCTTCGCGCCAGTCTAGTATTGAGTCTAGATTAGCCGTTCCAGCTATATAAAGGCGGAATAGGTCGGCACTGTACTTGGTCACTATGTCTCTCAGGAGTATTACATTGCCCTTACTCTTACTCATCTTTACTCCTTCACGTATCACCATCTCGTTTAATGATATCATGCGTGGCCAGTGGTGCTCAGGGAATAATGCAAGGTGATGAAATATGAAGAATGTGAGATGATTACTTATATGCGCTATTCCCGTGTGCCTCTGATCCACCGGGTACCAGTAGGTGAATTCTCTCCTCATCTCCTCTATTGTCTCCCTCGATATCCCCGTCTCGGCAGCTACCTTCTCAGGATCTCCCTTGCCCAGGAAGACGTAGTCGAAGAACACTGGTTTAAGTTGTTCAGGCTTTATGTTCTCCCGCCTAATAATATGTGCGATCGTGTAGAACGCCATGTAGATAGTTGAGTCCGATAGGCTCTCGATAATCCATTCCGGGTCGAACGGTAGTCTTGTCCCTAAGCCTCTCCTACGTGCACATGGTCTCTTTTCTATCCAGTCTACTATGTCTAGGAAAGCCTTCCTGTATTTCTCTGGTAGTATCTTGATCATCTCTATGAGATATTTTCTCGCCCTCTCTTTCCACCAGGGCACACTATAGTCTATGAACCACTGCCCCTTTATCTTGGCAACAATTATCTTCCCGCCAGCCCTGCATACTGCTTTCCTGTTTAGCTCATAGAATATGAAGGCAAAGCCGTTCCTGATCAGCCATGATCTTACCTTGTCCTTTGCCTCCTTAACCGGCATTCCATGGAACTCGGGATGTTCTACAATCATCTTGCCATGATAGTATTGCTCCTTATATACCTTCTTCGTTGCTTCCTCTAGCCTGGCGTCATCCTGTCTGCTTATACCCATTTCCTCAACAACTTTAGCGGCATGATGACCCTCTATTCCTGGGACATCAATGATCTTTATGGGCTCTATTGAATCCATTATCGCTGGGTCGAGGCCGTATTCTCTCAGTATCTCCTTGTTCTTCTTGAGCTCCATAAGTGCTACGTAGTCATATGGGGCATCGCTCGGTTCAGAATAGACCGCTCCAGTAGCGTTATCCGGGTCAACAAACCCGGCCGGGAGTACATAGAGCTTTGTCCCGAGAGGTGAGTAGACGACTTTACCTACCAGCTCTCTTCCCCTGAGCCTTCTCAGCTCCTTGATCTCGTCCTCGGGGTGCTGGTGCCGTAGCTTGACGAGAGCTTCATCTGATAATATTATCTTTTCATCCTTCCACTCCACAACCACATACGTGGCATTAGGGTTCACCCACAGGTTAGTGGCACCAAATATCGTTTCGGGCCTAAGGGTAGCGGCCACAAGATAAGTCTTTGGCTCATCTGCTAGCTCGAACTTAATAGCAGTGAACTCGAGGATCTCGACGGGATTAGTGTCGGCGTCTTTGATATCGTCTTCTCCCTCGGGTTGCCTGTGGAGTAGGCAGTATGTTACTACGTGGTCTCCTTGAGTTATCAGGCCTAGATCTCTTAGTCTGAGGAACTGCCATGTGACGAAGGCGTTATATATTGGTTCCCCAGTGTGGAATTTCCGTCTCCAATCAATGCTATATCCTAATGCTGAGAAGTCGCTATGTATTCTCTCAGCGAAGAAAGTGGCGAGTTTGAGGGGATTCTTGAACTCCTTAACTATTTCATCTATTTTCTCCTTGTCGCTGACATATACGCCTACATAGTGCTTATACATCTGGATTACCTTTTCATCGCCCCGGCTTATCCTCTCAGATATAGCTATGATCGGGGTGCCCGTGATATGGAAAGCCATAGGGAACAAGACATTATATCCTCTGAGCCTCTTATACCTGGCCACAATATCTCCTATGGTATAGGTTCTTCCATGACCAATATGTAGTGGACCATTAGTGTATGGGTAGGGAACCGTGATGAAGTATTTCTCCTTGCCTTCCTCGAGCCGAGGCTCGAATACACGGTCCTCTGCCCATCTCTTCTGCCATTTAGCCTCAATCATCCTTAGATGTTCTAGGAAATCTGTTTGATGCAAAACAGTTTCTCCCTCGCCCTATACCCTCGCTGTTTTGGTCTTGAATTATGCGAAAAATAAATAATTGCTTTTATGTCCCGCCCCCAACACATTCAAGGGCTGAGGGGCTAGAGGAGTTTAAGGATGAGCTGTTTCAGATAATCCTTATCCGGCAGACCAAATGGAGTTAGGGGCTCGTAGCGTTTCCGCAGGTTTGTCTCGTAGAGTAGCCGTATTATTTCATCAACATCTTCCCTCGTAAATCCGTAGGTTGATAGCGTCTCGGCAAACCCTATTTTCTCAAGGAATTTATTGAATGCTTCCTGCGCCTTGTCGGCATCCTCGGGAACCGGTTTCAGGCTTGGCTCAAGTGGTTCGAGAACATATTTCATCTCCAATGGTCTTTCGCGATAGAAATGCCTTATAAGCTCCCGGTACAGTATTGCCAGTCCTGCACCATGCGGTAGCTCCGGCTTCAGGCCTGATAACACGTGTTCTAGTCCGTGGCCAAGCTGTGTTACGCCATGGTCTATTGCTATGCCTGCGAGCATTGAAGCGTATAGTAGCCAGTACCTTGCCTCGAGATCATCGGGCTTCTCTACCGCCACTGGAAGGTATTTGACGATCAGGGCTACCGCCTCCTTCGATAATAATCTGGAGTACGGACTGCTTAGCGACGAGGTACTGGACTCAACCGCATGCGCGAGCGCGTCCAGAGCGGTGTATCTTGTCTGGTTCACGGGGAGTGTTACTAGGTATCTAGGATCATCTACTGAGGCCGTCGGGTATCCGGGCCCGAAACCTATTTTCTCGCGTGTCTCAACGATTGTGACGACGGAGTACCTATCTATCTCCGTCCCCGTTCCATGTGTAAGGTTTATAGCATATAGTGGAGGCTGCTGTGCCGGCAGTTTTCTTAAGCCATATAGATACTCCTTTATACTACCACCTCCAGCGATCAGTACGCGAGCGGCTTTAGCCGAGTCTATTGGGCTTCCGCCTCCAATGGCCACTATGCCGTCACAGTTCTCATCGAGGTAGACCTGCCTAATAGCCTCTACAATATTATCGGTAGGATTAGGCTTCACATCCGTATATCTAACATACTCTATTCCCTGTTCATCAAGGATCTTTTTGAGCTCGGGGAAAGCCCCTGATATATCGGCTGATCTTTTACCCGAGACTATGAGGAGCTTCTTGTGATTTTTCAGATGCTTCTTGAGGTCCCCTATGACTTGCGGGCCGAAGTATAGTTTGACCCCGCCGTTATAAACGGTGAATTTCTCGAGCATCCTACCTGTCCCTCCTATAAACTGTATACTTGTAGTATTATATCATCAATGCAATATGTAATTGTTGATGCGTTGATTTTATAGGAAAATTTAAATGTTCCAGGATTCATTAATATCTCCAAACAATTGAGGTATGGTGTAACATATGAATACATTGTCCAAATATATACTCATATCACTTCTAGCTATAACATTGATCGTGGCACCTTTACAGGCGGTAGGATACGCTCCTCCGCAACCTTACTATGTGCTGAGCCGACATGGAATCGTTGGACCATATGTTGATCACCCATTAAACACTCCCTTAGGCTTCATCGCCGACTATAGATACAGCTTCACAACTGTGCTGAGAAACTATACATTCATCATAGCCGATGGCGCACGCTCATACATAGTGACACCTGGACATCCAATGCTGCCCGTATACACCTATAAGATCGAGGTTAACGGGTATGTTCCAGCCGATAAGGTTCACGCATATATCTACATCGAGCAAATAGGCGTAAAATATCTCGTTAAACCCGTAGTCCCAGCACCTCAGCCGCTCCTATATGGGCTGGGCAATCAGACACTGCGATATATTGTGGACAAAGAAATATATTCAACAGATAAATACTATCCCGGAAAACTCTTAGACGTCGATGTATGGCATGGCATGCATGGTAAAACAATAATCGTCGTAAGATACTATCCAGCACAATATGATCCCGTGACCAATACGCTATTCTATATCGACAAGGCATCGATATATGTTGATTACCCAAGACCCATCCCCATAACATATGCTGATAAATCACTCCTTATTCTCACAACAGATAAGCTGGTGGGAAACGTTACGAGGCTTGCCGACTTCTACAAGAATAAAGGATATAATGTCACTATTGTCACGACGAGCTATATATGGAATAACTATAAGCCTATAAATAATATTACCCGATACCCCGGATTCTACAACCCATTATTCAATGACACCTACTACGGTATCATCGCGAAGACCTATAATTGGACGCTAGCCCTCAAAATAATAGATTATCTCAACAAGACTCTCGGAGAATACGATAACCTATTGATCATAGGGAATGCCAGCGACATACCTCCAAGCTTCTACTACCACTACAAGATCTACGATTCCTACAATAATTGGGTTCCAACAGACTTCTTCTACGCCAGCCCAGACCTTGACCTAGCCCCCAACATATATGTCGGGAGAATACCGTTCAGCAACCCGTCAATTGTAGAGTACATAATAAACAAGATCATAGCCTGGTACGGCTCGGGGGCTAGGAGTAGTAGAGACCTCTACATGACCGGCGGCTATCCGTTCGGCCAGACATTGATGTTCGGCGAGTCAGCACTATCGATGATGAACATGAAGGGACAACTATCAATGTTCAGAGTACATATGCTTACAAGGACGAGTATGAACTATGATAGAAGCTCAGTGCTAAAGATACTGAGCGGCGACAGCGGCGCACTATGGTATTTCGCACTATGCCATGGCTCAGGCAGCGCTTTGGCTGATCGACTATTGCTCCAGGAAAATGGCCAGACAGTTATGGCGTTTGAAATACTAGCGTCAGTATCAGATCTGATGGCTATGAAAAACAACCCGAGCGTACCGATAGTCTCGAGCGTAGCATGTATGAACGCTGCATGGGACGATAATGTACCATCACCATGGTTCCGTCCACCGAGCTTTGGAGAAGCAATACTGATGTCGCCTGCCGGAGGAATAGCGTATATTGGTAGTGCAAGGGTCGCCATGGAGCTAGGCGTAATGTTTTATCTAATGGACGGTATTGAGTACACATTCTATTACGGGGCATCTTATCTCCACTATAATATACTGGCAGCGTATAGCTCACTAATGGGCAGAACAAACGAGACAAGCCTCGGCTACGTAGTGGCGCAGGGAATAACTGATTATCTTGCAAGCGTTCCGAGCACTGACCCATATGTTCTCGGGGAAGTATTCAAGCTATCACTGCTCGGAGATTCCAACCTCATACTACCCGTCTTGAGTAGCCCGGTCGAGAAAACGGGAATCAGTGTCGCTAGGCTCGGAAACTATGTTGCCAAACTACCCGCCGAGATAACATCATATTTTGCGCGGGGATACCTCCCACTTTATGGTGTATCCCAGAAGGCATGGATATATGTGGTTGGCGGCCAGAACACTGTCACGGTCACCAATGTCAAGCTTGTCAATAGCTACGGCTTCCTATATGGACTATATATCGTTAATAAAACAAACATAGCTATGCCAGCCACAGGAGAATACAACTACACGATGAGGTTCAACGACAGGGTTAACGGCCTAGTACTCGTTAAGTTCAGCTTGTACGGCTGGGGTGAAGTAAGGGTATTTCTTGGCGCTATCGGGGTGCTTGTACAGCCATCGGCCACGGGCCCGGGGGAACCGATCATCATTAAAGCGTACGGCATGGATCTGGTAGGGGCAAGGACTGTGAACATCTATGTTGCTGGTAGACTACTGGTGCAAAACCTGCAGCTGACATATGGCTCAACATCATGGAGGCTGGCGCTACCCTACTTGGCGCCCGGAGCATATAATGTTACCGTGCTCCCAACAGGCTATGTTTCGGCCGATGTATTAACGGCGGTAGAGTCCTTCATGAAGGCCCGGATAAGCATTATTGGTAGAAACAGTCTCACGATAACAAGTAATGCGCCACCAGTTGTGGAGACCGGGAGAAAGGTTAGCATATTTCTCCGCACCTACTATAAGGGCGAGCCAGTTGAAGCCATGTTAAAAATCAATGTGACAGGGCCTACGGGGACAATAAGACCGGAAATAAAGAGCCTAGGCAATGGAGCCTATATCATATCATTTAACACTACAAAGCCGGGACGCTACACAATATACGTGGAGGCAATGAGAAACAACAACTTCTTGTTCCTGAGGGGTTACACGAGCTTCTCCGTAGTAGCAGTTACATCGCTATACAATGGATTCCAGAACATTTACGGCGAGCTACATAGCCTTGCATATAGTGTGGGCGAAAACCTCACGAGCCTATCGACCATGTTAAAGACCAGCGTCTTAGGCGCGATAAAGACTAACGGCGAGGAGATCAAGGAGGTCGGGTCGAGGCTTACCAGTATCGAATCTATTCTTGCAGACCTTAAGTCGGGACTAAGACAGGTGAACTCAACACTTGACAAACTCGTACCAACAGTGGAGACGATAAAATCCAATACAGGCATGATAATGAGCGACATAGGGAGCGCTAAACAAGCCATAATGAACGGTATTGCCTCGCTAAGCCAGAACATCACAAGCCTACAGGATAAACTATCAACGACGACGCTCTACAGCGAGGCAGGGCTGGCAGTTTCAGCCATAGTCCTAGCGGCAGTGATAGTCTTGGGCCTTATCAAGAAGAAGTGAGCACGACGGAATAGAGGGTTAAGACCACCAAAAACAAGCTATTTTTTAACCGCTTTCAAGAACTTCACGCTCGTCTCTCTACCTACTAGCGCTATTAGTGGAGCCGCGCGTGGCCCGCTCGGCTGTCCTAGGAATAACTTGTAGAAGTTATGGTATAGGGCTCGCCTCTCCTTCGGGCTAAGGTGCTTGGTTGCCTCGATCATAACGTTCTTTATTGAGTCTTCACTCCACTCCTCGAGCTCTTCGAGCATTTCACCCATTCTATACAGTATCTCGCGGTGCTCCCACGGTATCTCCCCGATTATCCTTGGATCGGGCTCCCTGAGAAGCCTTATCTTCAGATAGTCGGGCGCGTATTTTTCAACCCACCTGCTTGCCCTCTCCATGGTCTCGAGTATCCTTTTGACACCATACTCGGTAGGCTTTTCGGGCAGGTGACCGCTGTTCCTAAGCCTCCTCAGCCCCTCCGTACCCCATAGCTCGCGGGGAACTAGCTGGACGAGCACGGCTAAATGAGTATAAGGTACTTGCTCGGGCATTTTCTCTGGGGGCTCTCCATCGGGGTAGCTTAGCTCATAGCTTCTCGACAGCAATACCCTTTTTTCCTCGACACCAGGATCCTCCACACCATAGTATATCCGCTCCGCCTGGTAGTACTGGCTATAATATTGTGGTATCTCATAAAGGCTTACAACAAGCTTCTTCATGGGAGGCGTCTTTAGGACTAGGAACCTGTATATATGGGGATGTGCGACCTCATACCACTCCCTTGGCGTGAACCCTGTGAAGTCGCTGCTCGACATGTCCACTATTCTCTTGTCTCTGGTCCTCATTGCTACCCATTCATAGGGTATTCCCTCGGGAGGCTTTATTCCATAAGCATTGATGGCTAGGTCAACACAGCTATCCCTGCTTCCTCCAGGGGTTGCGTGGTCTTTTCCGTACGGCTCGAAATCAACGCCTAAAGCCCACCAAACGCCAACCCACTCTATTCTCCAGTTTAATTTCCCATTCACAATACCTGTCTCTCCATGGTGGCCACAGTACCTGCACCTATATTCTACTCTCTCGTCATCTATTATCTTGGTCGTTTCGGTCTTATCGATCCTCCCGCACCCATCACATATCGGCTCGAACGGTATCCATGTCTCGGGATACTTTTTCCTCCCCCTATACTTGTTGATGATTTCTCTGACCTTGTCTCTGAGTCCGAACGTCTTCTTAGTGAATTCTTTGAGCTTCCCGGCGTAGAGGTCGGTCGTGGTGACAACTTCTATATTTCCATCCGTAAATTCCTTGATATAGGGGCCGAAGTCCCCCCAGAAATGCTCCACCCAGTTAGCATGGCACCCCTCAGGATCAGGTACCCTTATCAACGGCCATCCTGTATACTTCACGGCCTCCCCGGGATCCTTGAAAGCCTTACGTTGGCTCTCCTTACCCTTCCACGCGTCCTGCGTATATAGTGTCAGGTACTGTTTAATCTTGAGACCCCTTCGCGATAGAATTCTCCTCAAAGTCTCAGGGATAATGATCTCGCCGCGCAGGCGGCCAACGTGCTGTAGACCCGAAACACTAAGACCTCCATTAAACACTAGGACATCTTTACCCCTACTCCTTAGCCTTTCCTCGAGGATGTCGGCAAGTTCATCAATCCAGTGCTTATTAGCCATGAACCACACCCAGGCAAACATCACGTATTATGTATGCAATAAATAGCCAATATAGTCCTAAAAGAATTATCTCTCAGAAGACAGATACAGATCAATAATGTTATTCTGCATCTTGCATATTGAATATTATGTCAAATAAGTCCCATAATCCATAGGTAGAATTATCCATGAGGCGCTCTACGTCTTATACACTTGCATAGATTCTTCCGAAAACCTAACACGATTATGGTTAGATAATTCATCGAAGATGAACAGTATGGGCAATAGCATGTTGCTAGAAACAAAAGATACATGTATCGGTCTACCCAACAACGTTGTAGTGTGCCTTGCGTAAAGTACTGCACGGAGATCACAAAATACAAAGTGTTCTCATAATCCATGCCTTCGGTGAACGTACATGGCATAGTGACGAAATAATGATATGACAATCTTATGGAATTAGTGAATACATAGACTTCTGGTTATCTCTATGAAAACTTTATAATGATCTCAAACCAATAATTGATCGGTGGTAATACCGTGACTGCCCAGCGACATGCTAGAGCTACAAAGCAAGAAGAGATTGGTGGTAGAGAGGTCAGCCTGCTCTGGTTAATGCCTTTTGACGCGCAGATAAGGGATGTGATTTACAACTATATAAGATATGTCAAGGGCTTGGAAGATAGGATTATTGATACCTGGCCTTTGCAGAGATTACGATATATTCTCCAGCTACAGGCTGCTCATTTCGTTTATCCATCGGCAACACATACGCGTTTCAACCACAGCCTTGGCGTGATGCATATTGCCTATAGGTTCATGGATCAACTCCTCAGGAGCCTCGAGCTACTGGATGCCCATCTAGGCGATACAGGCAAGTACATGCTCCGCCACGCTCGCGAGCTAATGCTTGCGGCACGTATCACCGGGCTCCTCCATGATGTAGGGCATGGGCCCTTCAGTCATGCTTTCGACAAGTACGTCCTCGGCAACCCCGAGTTCCTCGGCTATAGGTTCGGGAATCATGAGGTCATGGGCTACCTGATCTACAGGGATTATCTCCGCCGCATTATCCACCGCGTTTTGAAGGAGAGTAACAAGGGTATCGATGCTGATACCGTCATAGAGTTATTGGATGTAGCTATGAAGCCTCCGTACAGCATGGCTAAATACACTGATCTCGGCAAGAAGGGTCTTCTAGACCGTAAAGACTATTTCCAGCCAAGCCCCGATCTCGCCCCACACATGGTTGTCAGACTAGCCGTCAGAGACTTCTTCTACCCCGCCGACATACTCGATTATCTTAAGCGGGACAGCTACTACACGGGACTTCCTCTCGGCGAGATCAATATTGATTGGCTCATACTCAACACCTACCTAATCCCCTACGAGAATCTCCTAATACCCGGGATCGAAGCGAAGGCTGTTGATGATCTTGTAAGGCTTCTAAATGCAAGAAAATTCATGTATAAGAACGTCTATCTACATCATGTCAACCTCGCCTTCATCGAGACCATAGGTATACTCCTTGAATGCCTCAAACACTACATTGCGGGGATAATAGACAGGGTTGTTGACGGCGACCTAGAAGCCTACATGGCTCTAACAGATTATAGCATATACGGGCTACTACAAAACATAATGGCAAAAGGAGACATAGGCGCTATCTGTAGTGAAACCTACAGGGAGCTTGGACGCCAAGCCCTCAAAAACCTTCTCTACATAAGAAAACCAGCGTGGAAGCTTCTTGCGAAATACACTATAAACAAGAATGATGCACGCCACATATTCTCCAGGCGCTTCAAGGAAGTCATACAAGCAGCAATAAACAAGCAGATAAGCACAGAGCTCTCGGCTCTCCTCGGTGAGAAAGGTTTCCGTCTCGAAGACATAAAGGTCACCATAATATCGATAGACGTGTTTCCCTCGGCCGCCGAAGATCTATTCAGTTACATCCTAGTAGCGAAGACCATGGCAGGAAAGATAGTGGATCGCTATGAGATACCGCTCGACAAGTTTGCTAAGGAACACGGAATAATCCCGGAAGCAATATTCCTCATCTATATCAATAGGGAAAAATACAAGGAGCTCTCCAGCAACGAAATAGTTGCTGCAACAGGGCTGGCCAAGGAGATCATTGATGAAGCAATAGG
>JALWQP010000073.1 GCA_027083045.1 Desulfurococcales archaeon | reverse complement strand
ATATTGCCCTTATCATCATAGAGGCTTTCCTTGGCGGACAATACGTGTCGATCTCGTGGAAAGCGTTCTGCTGTAAGAAGTCCTCCCTGATCATACGTGCTACTTCAAGGACTAGTTTGTCTTCCTCGGGCAGAGCCTCAGCACCCACTAGCCTAACAAGTTCTTCTAGCTCAGCTTCCTTCTGTAGAATCGCTAATGCCTTTTCCCTGAGGCTTCTCCACTCGGGATCAATGTTCTTGCGCCACCAATTGGTCACGTTGTCGACGTAGAGGCTATAGCTTGTCAGCCAATTAATTGCGGGGTAGTGTCTCCTATAAGCCAAGTTGACGTCGAGAGCGTATAACGCTCTAACTATCCTGAGCGTGGACTGTGTTACTGGTTCGCTGAAGTCGGCGCCGGGAGGCGATACGGCACCCATGATTGTCAGGCTTCCCCTACGTTCGGGTTTGCCGAGGGTGACAACATGGCCGCTACGCTCATAGAAGCTAGCAAGCCTTGAACCCAGGTAGGCGGGGTACCCCTCTTCGCCGGGTAGCTCCTCGAGGCGACCGCTGATCTCTCTCATCGCCTCAGCCCATCTGCTAGTGGAGTCTGCAACCATTAGTATGTGGTATCCCATGTCTCTGAAGTACTCGCCTATGGTTGCTCCCAGGAATATGCTTGTTTCTCTAGCTGCTACAGGCATGTTGCTGGTGTTAGCAATGAACACGCTTCTTTCGACTAGTGGTTTACCTGTCCTTGGATCTACTAGTTTGCGGAAGCTATGCAAAGCATCTGCCATCTCGTTACCGCGTTCTCCGCATCCGACATAGATGGCGATGTCTACATGGCTCCACTTAGTGAGCTGCTGGAGTGTAACGGTTTTACCTGTACCGAAGCCTCCCGGTATAGCGGCCTTTCCTCCTTTGGCGAGTGGGAAGAAGAAGTCGATGACTCTCTGCCCCGTTATGAGGGGCTCAGCGGGTTCAAGCTTCTCTTTGTACGGCCTTGGCTTTCTTACTGGCCATTTCTGAAGCATAACTACTTCTTTTCCATTGACGCGCGCGATGGGATCAGTTATTGTATAGTCGCCCTCTGGCGCGATATCCTCGATCACACCGTGGACGTCTAGGGGCGCCATGATATAGTGTTTCACAGTCTCTGTTTCTTGCACATAACCTATGTAATCATTAGGCCCTATCTTGTCCCCTTTTCTCACGAGGGGTATGAAATGCCATTTCTTGCCTCTTGGGAGCGGAGCGGCCTTAACACCTTTTTTTATGAAGAATCCGACGAGCTCCTCAAGGACAGGGAGGGGCCTCTGTATACCATCATAGATGGAACCTATGAGGCCCGGACCCAGCTCAGCTGCGAGAGGATATCCGGTGCCGACTACATTATCTCCTACCCTAAGGCCAGTTGTATCCTCGTACACCTGGATGATAGCCTTATCTCCTTCAACACCAATAATTTCTCCTATCAGTCTCTCAGGGCCTACTTCCACTACTTCGTATACCTTTGACCCCCTCATATTCTCCGCGATCACAAGGGGGCCTGAAACCCTGTATACACGCCCTCTCACGGCCATATGCAATCACGCCTTAAACATGTGTAAGCATTATGTAGCGGGAGATTCAACCCTGTAAAAACTATATGGATATTTTTAAGCCTATGTATTTTCTTATCATTTCCTCATAGTATTTCTTCGGATCTATCTCGGCTAATACCTTGGGTGTTTCTACAGTTATGAACAGGACATCATTGTATCTCTCTCTCAGCTGCTCAAATACATTGTGGCATTTCTCATCAGCTGTCCGTGACAATATCACAACACCATATTCTCCATGGTTTTTTGATACGAGCTCCTCTATTTCTTCGCATTTCTCTGTGAATTCGAGGTAATCGGTGCCGGCCGCAGCACCGATCAGGCAGAGGAAAGGATCACCTATTACAAGCACCTTCCTTTCTCTCGGCGCCGTCATAACGACCACCATTTATCAATGATTTCTTTAAGTTCCGATACGAGGGTACCCGCTTCTATTGAGGCAAGCACCGCACGTATCAGCATGGACTCGCCCACGTATAGGACATATGTTTTAGCAATAGCTTCTTGGAGACCGGCGGCGGTTGTTTTTGATGCGACGTTTGAAACATATAGGGTTACCGCGAGGTCGTATGGAATCATTGATCTGTCGAGTCTCTTCATATCGTTTAGTATTTCTGCGAAACCACTGATGATGGGGTTCGATGATCTAATCATAGTTATAAGATTATCGATGTCCTTAGTTGCCGAGCAAGCATTTGTGAACTCATCTCTTGTGACTACGTAGAGGGATGGCAGGGTCTCCGGTGTTCTTTCCAATATACTACATGTTTTGAGGAGCAAAAGATCATGATATAACCCGTATAGCGTACGTACTAACTTATTATGTATATATGTTTTTATCAGCGAGAAACCATATGGTATTGCGGAGTAACCACCACTGGTTTTATCTGCGATCATTGATGCATAAGAGTGTAGTTCTTGCGGGAGATTCTCAATGAATTCATTTATGTCTCTTACTTGCTCGATATCGAGGACTGATGCTTTTCCCACAGGATATATAGGCTCTGGTTTCAGCCCCTTCATCACGTAACCGATCATAACGGAGATATTGATTATGTCGAATAACTCATTGAAAGCATCAATAATGAAAGAATTATTCTCACTAATTTTCCTCAACAATGCTATACGCTCATTATTTAGAATACTTATTTCTCTAGAGAGTTTCCGGAGCTCTTTTTTCCCTGTTTTAATTGATTCGTAAAGCCCTAGTCCTATAGGCTTATTACCTATGATCTTGATTGCATCGCTCACTGTTTTTTGAGAAAGCATTTCATCTAGTTCTTTTCTCGTGACAATCATGCTAAGCATGTTTTTGATCCGTGAGTATTGGTAATAGTTGTCGTGCAAGTTTATACATCAACCCCATAGGATCCTTGCAATAACTGGTACCAATGTTGTCTTGGCGCGTTCAAGCCTAACATCGTAAGAGTTATTGACTACCTTACCGTCTTTTGTCTCAACTATTACTCCGCCCAAGAAACTGTTATTTATAAGGATATCGGCTTTGAGATTCAGAGAACGGGCAACCCTATTGGCTATCTCGAGATCTTTCTCGTTAACAATGATCTTCGCGATCTCGTTAGGCTCAATATACTCGTAGGTTTCCTTCAACAGTTTCTCTATCGACTGATATATGTCGAAGCCTTTGCGCTCATTAATAACTTCTCTCGCCTTATCGAAAACCTCTTCAATTAATTCATACTTAGCCTTGCTCACAATGATTCTTGCTTGTCTCCTTGCATCTGAAAGCACTATGTGTGCTTGAATCTTGGCGTTTTGGATAATCTTTTCTTTCTCGCGCCTCACTCTCTCCTGGAACTTCCTCTCAGCCTCTCTTATTATTTCATTAGCTTTCTTTTCTGCTTCCCTGATAATTCTCTCTGCTTCCTTCCTCGCATCCTCAATGATCTTGTTTCTAAGCTCGTCGAGTCCCGTAATCTCTGTGGCCACTATGGGGGCACCTCAGCCTATAAGTGATAGTCCCATGAGCCCGAACACCATACCTAGGATGCCCATCAGCTCAACGTATACTGCCAGGATTAGTGCATTGAACGTTATTCTGCCTTTGGTTCTCGGCAGCTCCGCTATTCCCGATGCACATATTACTCCTTGGAACCACGCCGAGAAAAGCTCTGCTCCGGCAACAGCTAGGCCGAGGCCAAGGATCGCCAGACCTGTGGAGAGGGTCAGGGTTGACATGTGGCCTTTAACGAAGTTGACGAACTGTATCAATACTATTAGTCCATAGAATGTCTGGGTCATCGGAAGCGCTGCAAGCAAGAATACATTTCTAAACTGTCTAGGATCCTCAGCGAGAGTCGCGGTGCCAGCGGCTCCGGCTTTCCCTATTCCTATCGATGAGCCCACTAGGCCGCCGAGTAGCGCTAATGCTGCCCCTGCATAAGCAAGTCCTAGAGCTAGGACGTCCATGTTATATGACCTCACATGCAAACTGTGATAGGTGTAATCGAAATAATGTATTCATACGGCAGAGGTAGAAAAACTTAGCTTTTTGAGCTGAATTCAATTAACCGTACATGATTACACATGCTACTCTATCACCACGCGTTTTCTAAGCACTATCTTCATAGGTTCGAACGGGTAGCCTGTGCCTTCGTAGAATTTACTGAGAAATTCTACGAAACATAGACGTATTGAGTGAATAAAGCCTCCCAGCGCTGACAGGGCAGTGTTCAGTATGTGGCCGAAAGCAGCGATCATGAGGGCAACTATCCCTCCCACAATTAGACCTATTACTGAAGGTAGTGAAGCCTGTATTCCCCCGAGAGCCATTTGTGCCAATAGGTTAAAGCTCGAGGCCAGATATAGTGTTGCCAAGCCTACTCCAGCCAATCTACTATAACTTAGTACGTCTCCGAGTAGGCCCGTAATGCTGAACAACCACATCAGGAGGCCTAGCCCCCCTAAGTTCTTGATCGTCCCTATAACGATCAGCGCTATGCCTGCGAATGCGCCATACAATAGGTAGTTATACATGTATGGTGGTATCCCGGGTACTGGTGTATTAAGTACTTTATACATTATGTATGGTATGCCGAAAGCCTCTCCTATAAAGAGCCCTATTTCGTTCAGTGCATCACCGATCTGGCGGTGCTTAATAGCTTTAACCAATGTTATGGCGTGGGCTATATTTACATGAATAAGCCCGATAATTATTGCTAATGCAAGGAATTTTAGCGGATTAATAAATACATCCGTGAACTGGAACCCTAGACCGAATATCTTAAGTGTATTGCCGAAGAAAGAGCCGCCGAGGGCACCAATGACGAAGCCGACAATGCTTGATACTATTATGGAGTTTTTGAAGTAGATGTAGTCCTTGTTCTCGGGATTGGTGGTGAACTTGTCAAGAATATATAGTGCTGCTAGTATAATCGCTATCGCGTAGCCCATATCGCCAAGCATTATTCCGAAGAAGAGTGCAAATGAGTAAGCTATTATAGGTGTAGGATCCCACTCCCTATAATCTGGTACACCCAAGAATTTGACTATGGGTTCGAACCACCTCATTATCCTTGGGTTATCGAGCATTGTTGGTGGCTGCTCATGTTCTCCAGGCTCCCTGAATTCTACGTAAGCCGCGACACCGTTTTCTCTGAGGGTATCGACAAGTTTTTGCTTGTATTTCGCTGGTACCCAGCCTTTCAGTATGGTCATGTACTTGGTGCTGAGAGACCTGATCAGGGCTTCGAGCCTTTCTATTATGTTCTCAAGAACAACCTTGTACTTGGCCAAGTATTCGCCGTTCTCCTCAATGATCTTGTCTATCCCTTCTTTGAACTCGTTTATCCTACTCTCGGCTTCGCCTGCAAGTTTGTTTAGCTTGTTGATCAGATCCTTTACTGTTCTCGTGTCGTCACATATATACTTTGATAATGATAAATAGGATAAACCGTAATTTAGCGCTATATCTCTGGTTTTGTGGTAGTCGGTTTTCTTTACGATGCAGTTAACTATGCTTAGCCCCTCACGGCTTATCTTGAGCAATACTATTGGCTTGGCGTCGGATATGAATTGCTCAACAGATTCGGTTCTACCGTAATATGTTGATGCTATGTAGTGTTT
>JALWQP010000072.1 GCA_027083045.1 Desulfurococcales archaeon | reverse complement strand
ATCCTTATCAGATCATATAGGTCATTCATTCTCCTAAGCCTTTCGATCCACCACTTGAACCCAGTACTTCTTAGTTTTTCCCAATCATAAACTGGTGTTCCCCATAACTGGCCCGTAGGGCTAAAATAGTCTGGCGGGACACCACTTACGTACGCTGGCCTCCCATCGCTTCTGAGCTTAAATATTTCTTGGTTGCTCCATACATCGACGCTGTCCAAGCTGACATAGATCGGGATATCGCCCAGTATATTGATACCCTTCTTGTTCGCGTAGTCCTTCAGATGCTTCCACTGCCGTTCAAAGACATATTGTTCGAAATAATAGTACTCGATCAGCGTTCTGTGTTTTTCCCTCACCTCGGATAAAGCCTCCATATCGCGTCTCCGGAGCCTGTCTGGCCATACATACCATGGTTTTCCCAAAATTTTCTTCAATGACATGAACAAGGCGTAGTCATCGAGCCAGTATTTATTCTCATCGACAAAGTCTTCGTAGCCTGGAAGCTTAGAAAGGCCTTCTTTCACAGCTTCTTGATACGCCATATTCAGGAAGTATTCTTTCTCACGGTACGCTTCCTTATAACAAACTTTTCTTTTACACATGTTATCCTTAGAGATCACTGGGGCACTCTTTAGAAGATTTTCTTCTGCAAGCATGTCAGGGTTTATCAAGAGAGGGTTTCCGGCGAAGGACGATACACTACTGTAAGGCGAATTAGCTGTTTCAAGGCTGGTAGGGTTCAGTGGGAGTATTTGCCAATAAGATGCGCCGATTTCTGCTAGGAGATCAATGAACCTGTAAGCCTCCTCTCCAAGATCTCCAACAGAGTATTTCCCGGGAAGACTTGTTACGTGAAGTAGTATCCCGAAACCCCTACCCACAAGCACCACTTAACCCCAATAGCGTAATTGAAGCTCATATAGAATATAGTTATACTGGGGGACTATTCATTTTATTGATGATGCTTTTGTTTCCTTGGTTACTAAAGTTACTTGCTGATAGCCTAGCATTATTATTGCAGTGTGACATCGACCTTTTTGCTAGGGAACCGATCGGGTCTTTCATGATATTCCTTGGGTGGGAAGATTAGGTATCTTCTCCGCCATACTTTTATTTTCTTGGCTTGGAAGCCATACATATAACTCATACCGCTAAGCAGAATAGTTTGAAGCCTTCATTCTTATAATAGTCGGTCTCCCATATTCTCGGCATAAATCCTCGAGGACTTTTATACCATGAGCGTGTTTTTGACTTAATAGCTAAAAATAGTTCGTGGAGAGAGGTTCTCTTGCAAAAACAATTGAATTTTTTGTTTAATTCGTAATATGATACTACTTACAGAGAAATCGTAAGTGCACTCTAGCATAAATGCTTTAAGTGAAAATTAGATACGGCTTCTGAGAATTGTCAGCGAATTTAGTATCACAGATATATCACTAGCCATCATTGCTAGTGCTGCGAACTCGGGTCTTAGTGCGATTCCAAACGAGCTGTATAATGCTCCCATGGCTACTGGTATGAGGGTCCCATTGTATACGAATGCCCATATGATATTTTGTATCATTTTCCTACGAGCAATCTTACTAAGCTTATGAAGATCTATTAGGGAGGTTAGTTTATCATTGGTTATTATAACTTCTCCAGCTTCCTTCGCTATATCTGCGCCTCTCCCCATCGCTATTCCTAGGAAGGACTCCGTAATCGCTATTGCATCATTTATGCCGTCGCCTACATAAGCGATTCTCTCTCCTTTACTAATAAGTTGCTTTATGAGCTCAGCCTTATCCTCTGGCCTAAGTTCTGCCTTAACTATATCGATTCCGAGCTCTCTGGCTACTGCTTCAGCTGTTTTCCTGTTATCTCCGGTTATTAGTATGGTCTTTGCACCGATAATTCTTTTAATATATTCTATCACCTCTTTAGACTCAGGCCTTATTTTGTCACCTATGATAATTGATCCGGCAAAAGAACGGTTAAGCAATACCATTACGGCAGTTTTACCCCTCGATCTATATTTATTGATTTTTTCAGCTATGTGTTCTGGTATCTTGACACCAAATTCTCTGATCATTTTCTCGGAACCTATAATTATTTCAAGGCCGTTCCAAGATCCAACTATACCTAATCCCGGCAGGTGCTCGTAGTTATCGGGATCCTTTGCCTCGATACCTTTTTCAAGACAATACCTTCGTATAGCCTGTCCAAGAACATGCTCACTTCTCTTTTCAAGGACACATACAGCCTCCAGGAATACTTTCATGTCGACACCATTGGCGGGTATTACTTCTTCGACAACGGGCTCCCCATGGGTCAATGTACCAGTCTTATCGAAGCCGAACGTATTCACCATAAGCATTTTCTCGAATACCCTGCTGTCTCTGATTAATAGACCATGCCTTGCCGCCTTGCCGACAGTTATAGCTACCACTAATGGAATAGCTATCCCGAGAGGGCATGGACATGTTATGGCCAGGACAGATGCCGCAAACATAACGGCTACACTAACGCTTGCTCCACCGATCGTGATCCAATAGATAAATGTTGCAATACTAAGACCAATAACTAGCCATGTCAGGACACCAACAATCCTATCAGCGAGCTTCTGGAACTCCGGCTTTGACATCTGAGCATTTCTAACATACTCTATTATATGCGCTAAGGATGTGTCCTCGCCAACCCTTGTCACACGGACCCTTATATATCCCTCTCTCAATATGGTTCCCGCCAGCACAGGATCCATTCTTTCAGCAGATTTTTTGACAGGCAGTGGCTCTCCAGTGAATGTCGATTCGTCAACATATCCTTCTCCCTCAACAACTATACCATCGACGAGTATTCTCTCACCTGCCCTAACCTCAACGATGTCTCCAACCTTCACGTCACTAGAATCAACCTCTACGAACTTCTCGCCTCTTAGAACTCTAACCTTTCCACTCTGAAGCTCCATGAGCTTCTTTAATGCCTCACCAGCCCTTGCCCTCAGTCTCGACTCTATGTATTCGCCCATTGAAACAAAACCTAGAACTCCTGCAGAGGCTTCAAAATAAGTCTGACCTCCACTTATGAGTCGGGTCATGACAACGATACTATATACAAAGGTCGTTATAGATGATAGCGCTATCAGAGAATCCATTACAGGTGATGCGAGGAATAGAGATTTCAGACCTCTGATGATCAGATCCTTGTTAAGGATTAGGACTATGCTAGCAATAATTAAGCCTATGATGTCATGGTAGTTCCATAGGAAGAGTTTTATGCCAACTAGGCTGAGACCATAGTATAATACTAGGAATAAGCCGAGTATGAATGATATTATTCTAGAATATAGTTTTCTTTTCTCACGTCTTTTATCTTCTTCCTCCATCCTACGGATATGTTTTCTCGAGATCTTCTCCGTCTTAAAACCGAGTCCTTCTATTGTCTTAATAATATCTTGCTCACTAATGCTGTAGGGATTAATTATGATCCTGGTCACACCTGTTAATGGGGAAACGCTGCACTCTATGATGCCTGTCCTAGTTCTTAACGCCTTTTCAATAACTGCTGTGTTTTCACCTGCATCAGTCATCAGTAATATTTCTCTCTTCTCAACGTCATAACCTGCATCTCTTATCGCCTTAACAATATCTCTAGTGGATATTTTATCACCATCATAAACTATCACGGCCTCTCCGGTGGCTGGATCACTATTGAATTCTATTATATATCCAAGTTTCTTTAGAGACCTGTTTATTGAGAGAATACATGATGGACAATCAATACCTATTATCCTAAATCTCTCCTTAATCCTCATATAAGTAAACCCGGCTCAATATTATCCTACATCTCGACCTGTGGGCCTCTAGATAGATAAAGCTCCGGGTTCTCCTCGAACATTCTTTTACAGTGTTGGCTACAGAAGTAGTATATTTTTCCCTTGTAGAGTGTTTTGAATGGAGTCTTTTTAGGATCAACGTTCATACCACATACAGGATCAACGACCATGCTAATACCCCTCCATGGCTCTTTCATATCTATATATCCTTATAATTCATTACCTCATTACCCGCTGTTACAGTGATAATACGTGTTCATCATGATACCTTACCTCTTTCTTCTCTCAATCTCTCCTCGTACACTTTCTTTAGATCCAGCTCTTTTATTCCCGGTGCTAGAATGTCGCGTTTTTCTGGATGTTTGATGAAGTAATAGATCGAGTAGCTACATACAGGCTTAATTAAAAGTCCTTTCTTCATAGCTAGGCTTATAGCGTATTCCATTAATTTTTTGGCGACGCCTCTCCCTCTATACTTAAGCGGTGTATATGTACTAATTATCTCCATTACACCGTTACTGACTTTGTATTTAATGTATGCCTTCGAACCATCTGGAAGGCGCGCATATATCACAGTAGAAGTATGTCTTATATCCAGCTCCATAAGGATGACACCACGCTAATTATTGGTATTCTTCTTAGGCATTAATGGGCTTAGTCTCCGAAGTCTTTCCACGGCAACTGGAAGCTGTTGTAGTACATAGTCTATATCGGCGGGACTATGGTATCTTGTGATCTTGAAGAGTATGCTGCCATGTGCCTCCTCATATTTTCTCCCGATAGCTAGTAGTACGTGACTGGGTTCCAGAACTCTGCTGGTACATGCACTACCACTTGATACATAGATTCCTCTGAGGCTTAACTCTACTGTCAAAGCCTCTCCTTCCACATATAGGAAGCTTATATTAACATTGTCAGGGACTCGATCTCTGCCTCGCGGACCGTTAAGAATGGCTCCATCAATGGCTTTGAGAACCCCATTTATGAGGCTATCCCTTAGCGTGGCAACATAACTCATGTACTTATTCATGCCTTCAATGGCTATTCTGGCTGCCTCATGAAAGCCGACAATTGCCGGGATATTTTCGACACCGGGCCATAGTTTCTGCGTACTAAGAGCTCCGTGAACTATTTTCTTGATCTTGATCCCCTCCCTGACAAATAGTGCTGCCGCTCCTTTTGGACCCAATATTTTGTGGCTACTAATGCTTAGTAGGTCAACGCCTATTTCTTCTACATTAATGGGTATCCGGGTATAGGCATCAACGGCGTCCGTATGGATAATTGCATCGGGGTTCTTATCCCTGATTATCTCGACTGCCTCACGTAATGGCTGTATAGTTCCGATTTCATGATTAACCATCTGTATGCTGACGAGTACCGTCTCATTGTCTATGAGCGATGATAGTACATCAGTATCTATTCTTCCATCCTCATTTACGGGTACTTGGACGATTCTGAAACCGTGTTCGGCGAGCTCATTGGCTGGTAGCATAACGCTATAGTGTTCAATGCTAGAGACAACTATCTTTCTCCCCCTAGTCCTATTTGCCAATGAAGCCCCGATAATTGCTAGGTTATTTGCTTCGGTACCACTATGGGTGAATATTATCTCAGATGGGCTTGCACCGATACTGTAAGCAATGTATTCCTGGGCCTCGAGTAGAGCCTCTAGGGCCTCCCATCCAGGCTTATTAGTAATCGATGGATGCCCGTAGCCCTTTACATTAAAGTATGGCAACATAGCTTTTAGAACCTCGTCTGGAACCCATCCGCTATTCTCTAGATCGAAGTAAACCTCTCGTGGAGGTTTCCCATGTGCCTTTAAGAGGTTCTTGACCCTTTCCAGATCCCTGCTCA
>JALWQP010000071.1:19643-20619 GCA_027083045.1 Desulfurococcales archaeon | reverse complement strand
CTATGAAGTCAACGCCTTTTACGGGGGGGTTAACCGTTACATTATAGCCTGCAGCGACATATCGTGCCGCTACTTTGCCTATTAAACCGTACCGTTTCACTATCTTTTTTATCATGAATATCTGTCTACCAGTCGTCATGATAATCACCTGTCTTTCTATCAGTTAATATTGGAAATATAAATGTGTATGTCATCAGGTCAAATAGTCCTTCCTTTTTTAAGCAGAAGACTTGCCATCTATGGAACGGATACATACATCGTTGGAGGCTGAATAGTAATGGCTCAGTTCGACCTCTTTGGTACGCGTGAACCAACTGTTGGGGAGAAAATAAAGAGCTTCTTCAAAAACGATAAGGAGCCGCTGGAGAAGAAGGCTATAATGGCTCACTACAGGATAAAGACCGCCATCGGACGCGTTAGGAGCTATATAGACAGGCTCAGCCAGAAGGACAGAGAGCTCTTCGAGCGTGTAGTAGAGGCTCTTATGAAGAGAGATGAAGCTAGGGCTAAAATGTATGCTAAGGAAGTCTCAGAGATAAGGAAGATATCTAAACAACTATTAATGGTTGAGTATGTACTTGAACATGCCGCTATAAAACTGGAGACCTTTATGATATTTGGTGGAGCTATAACTGAGCTAAAGCCAGTACTCGCAGTTATGAAACAAGCCGTAGGAGTACTAAGGAGTGTAGCGCCCGATATATGGATCGACCTCCAGTACGCTATGAGAGAACTAGAAGCATCACTAGGTGCAGGAATAGCTGATATAAGCACGCAGCTCGATGTAGGCTTAGACAGTGAGGCGAGGAAGATATTCGAAGAAGCAAAGATCGTTGCGGAGCAGAAGATGAAGGAGAAGTACGCAGAGTTACCGAAGCTACTGAATGTCGGTGTTGAAGAAGAAGAAAAAGCGGGGGAGGCTTCTCCCTAAATAAATTTTAATAGTATTGAATAAAATGATATCAAAACAAACAAT
>JALWQP010000071.1:0-19633 GCA_027083045.1 Desulfurococcales archaeon | reverse complement strand
TGTGGCTGATTAGTTTTTGAAAAATTAAAAATAGATTTTTATACAACATCATTGTTCTTCTAAACGATACAATTGAGACTAATTTTTGCACCTGTAAAAATTGTATTTCACTATCTTAGATGCTGAGACCAATTCTCTTCTCTAGGAGAGGTACTAGAGTGAACTCTATTATTTTGCCAATGAATCGTAGCAGGTACCTTATCTCAGGATACTTATTAGTTATCTCGTTAACGTCTGTGGGATCGAACTCTATCTTCATGTTCAGTTTCTGCAACAATATTCTTCCAGGGGAGAATACGGCATAGCCATTTCTAGTCTTGACCATTATCTCGTCCTTATCCTTATCATAGGATATAACAATACTATATGGTCTGCTCCTAATGAGAACCACTTTATCATCTGTGAACGCTAAATACAGATGAGGTCCAATGGACATTACGGCCCGCTCCTCCACTCCGATTTTCTCCGTGAGACCATTAAATATTGCCGATAGATATGTTGTTAGGTCATAGATTCTTTGAGCGATACTTATTATCGATGGTTTTAGCTGAGCTGCTTTTGACAATACGCGTTCATCCACTCTTTTTGCCAATAGGTCCGCCACATTTTTTGCCTCTATTAGTAAATCTTTCCTAGGCACGGTGATCACCTCATGTTTCCATAAAGATTAGAGTTATTGTTGGAATAAATTGTTTTTCCAGACCATGTATATCTCGTCAACAATATCATTGTCAATAACTGTTTCTCCTTCATCATCTATAAGTAGTAGACTTCCTTTACCCTCAACGACTTCGCCGACAACGCTATACTTCTCGCCTAGATCTTGTAGGATGCCCTCTATTTTTCCCAGGTTTCTCGGAGAAACGGTAGCGATCAAAGCACCGCTACTTAATAGTTTCAATGGGTCGAGACCTAGCGCGCCTGAGATTTTCTTCACCGGGTCATCGATAGGGAATTTACGCTTATCGACAATTATGTCATTCCCGCTCGCCAACGCTATTTCTCTTAAAGCCTGGAGAACACCGCCTTCTGTCGGATCATGCATAGTGCTGACATAGTCTTTTATTCTTAATGCTTTATCAACAATACTTACTTTCTCGATATATTTTCTTGCCTCCACAATGATACTTGGTTCGACGCCCCTATTAATGAGGATCTTTTCAAAATCGGTTGCAATAACGGCAGCCCCCTCACCCCCTATGGGGCCTATAGCAATAACCTTATCGCCGGGGTCAGCGTCCCTTGTAAAGATAACTCTGCCCCGCGTATAACCTATTGCAGTCATCGATATGATTGGACGTGAAAGATCGGGAGATACCTCGGTATGTCCACCTATAATAATTCCCCCTATACTCCTAAGAGCCTCGGCCATATCCATGAATATCTTCTTGGTTGTTTCAATACTTGTTTTAGCAGGGATCATCACGATAGGTATAAACCATCTAGGTATTACACCCCTGACAGCGATGTCGTTCGCCGAGACGTGTACGGCAAGCCAGCCAATCATAGTTGTAGCTGTGGTGATGGGGTCAGCGTGTGCTACAAGAAAACCGTCTCTAAGCCTTATCACTGCTGCATCTTCTCCGATGCTCGGCCCCATAACTAGATCCACGTCCTCTGATGGAAGCAGTTCAAGTAGCTCGGACAGTAATCTCCAGGGAAGCTTACCCTCCGATAAGCAGCTCTTATTCTCCGTCAAGCCGGTATACACCCCTCCTAATACATTCTTTGCAGATATAAGCAACCATGGATACTGGGACTAAGCAGTCCTCACACCCTATTCTTCCACAAACCATACAGTATCCAATTGCCGGGTATTTACCGCATATCTCACAATTAGTTTCGAGACATATCTTGCACAAACCCGTATTTTCATCATAGTCTAAGTCACAGACTCTTCTTCCACATCTTTTACAAACATGGCGTGCCCCAGGCTCGCCACATATATCACACGCGTCGCTAGATGCTTCCAATGTTCTACACCCGGCAAAATAACGTATAATCAATGTATAATCAATAATACATAATTTATTTTAGCTATTGCAACAGTGTGGGTGAGCCGTATGTTTTTCCGTATAAAGGTCGTTAAGTGTATTGATATAATAGTCGATGCCGATAATATACAGGAACTAGATGAAATATTCCGATCCTTAAGGAGTATCTGCGATGAAAAATCAAGGACATACGTTCATATATTGGCGAGACGTGGAAGAAAATATATCGATCAGGGAGTTATTTTTAGCGGATTACTTAGGGAGGTTCGATCCGATAGGCTTTCACGATATTATCGATGAAAACTTTGTTTGCCTGTGCTTCATCAATTATTCCTTCTTCGATCAGCCTAGTCGTTCTTCTAGGTATATCCCATGGATAAGATGATACGCCGGGTCTCTTAGGATCATCTATGAAGTCAGACTCTATTAGGAGCCTTGATAGGTTTGAGTTGAACACTTTTTTGAGTGATCTATACTTTGCAGGAACAGTGTAGTTCATATTTGTTTTCTCTGCATAAACTGCCTCGTTATAGGTCACGTGATGTAGAAAAACGGCATCTTCTCTTAGCCTTACGAGATCAACGAGTCTTTCTATGGATTTAACAGTTGTGTATCCTCCTTGTTCGAGGTGCAGATGCACGATCATATCATGGTCCCTTGCTATCTCGAAAGCCCTGATCATTATGAGCTCCGACAAGACGATCCTACTGGGAGCAGTGCTGTAATGCTGTCTTCCAACCTCGCCAATACCGTCAATAACACCCTCTTTGAACTTTTCAACTATTATTTTGAAGACCTTTTCCGCGAGATCTAGGATCTCCTCCGGGCTGCGTCCATGCCGCATATGCTCATCTATCTCAGCCGGATGAAACCCGGCAAGAACTCTTACCTTAAGCCCTGCCTCCCTAAGCTTTTCCGCCTCGCTCACCAGCATATCTATTGATCTCCTGTAATCGTCTACCGATAAGCCGAGCCCATAATGGTATGGTGGGAGGCTAACTAAGCATGCAAACCATGCACCGGTTTCCCTCATTTTCTTCCCGATCTTTTCAGCACCGAGTCCAGATATAGGGTTAGAATGTAGATGAGCATCACTGTACAGCATGGTCATACTACCCCCTCTATTTTGGCGGAACACAATAACCGCTTAACAGGCAAGGGCTTCATCAATGACTTGGTTCCTCCTGCCAAACTATCAAATATAGTAGGCTATATGATTTATTCATAGAGGAGGGTGGTATTACGTCATCAAAGAAACGAAGAGTAGTTGCATTCACGGTTGACGAGGAGACCTATGAGATTCTGAGAGAGAAGGCTGCTGAAGAAGGATACGAACTAATATCTTCATATGTTAAGGATCTGGTACTTTCTGCTCTGGGAAAACCTGTCCAGCAGGGAATAGATAGGGCTAAGCTTAAATCAATGGTTACCAGGATAACGCAGGATGTTATTAACCAGTATGTCTCCATCGTAGAGGATCTGAAGAGAAAATATGCCGAATTGATCGAGAGAATCGAAAATCTCGAAACCAAGATAAATGACTTACAATCACAGTTATCCAAACAAACAACAAGATACCAGTACTATCAACCTATTAGACAGCCCTCGAGAAGACAGAGAAAATCAGGGATCGAAAGACTTAGGGAGGAAAAAGTATTGTTCGAGAGTGGTCTTCGTGGCCTAAAGAATCGGGACAGTTTCTTCAAATATCTAGAAAGAGAAGGCGCAATGGTCATTGTTCTCGACGGTGAAAGAGTAGCTATAGATAGAGATTACTGGAACGACTTAAAACATAAGATATTCGAAGAGATAAGTACCAATATCGATGACGAGATCAAAAAGATTCTGGACCCAATAGGCTACGAGATATTTCAGAGGCTGAAGAGAAGCGGGCTAATATATTATGACTCGAGCCAGCAGAGATGGAGACCCGTGGATAAGAGTCTTATCGGCTAACCACTATATTTTCTGGCCCAGAGACTAACATGGTGTTGTAGAAGTGACGCAGCTAGCGGCTCTGCTGAAATACGTCGACGTACTTGATTCAGGCGCCGTTCTTCTTGGGAGAATATATGAGGTTGATGGATTCGGGAAAAGGTTGGTTCGTGTTATAACACATGCTCATTACGACCACATAGTGGGGCTGAACGAGAGTATTGTTCATTCATCGGCAATTATAGCCACGCAAGCAACAATCGATCTGCTTTTAGAGCTAGGATATGTTCGTGGAAAATATAGGAGTATCTTCAAAAACAAAGTTATTCCTCTACCTTACAATAAAGAAGTCGAATTCATGGATGAGAAGATTAAGCTCATTCCCGCTAGACACATTATCGGTGCATGTCAAGTTCTTGTAGAGGTTAATGGCTACAAGATAGGATATACAGGAGACTTTAAGCTCGGTGGTGAAACAGAGATAATGCGAGGTCTTGACGTGCTTGTTATCGAGTCGACATATGGTGATCCAAAATACCGTCGCCCCTTCAAGGATGATATTGAAGAATTATTTGTTGATCAGGTGTCGGATCTGCTACGTAGAGGGCCAGTCATAGTATATGGGTACCATGGCAAATTACAGGAGGCTATGAGGATACTGAGAAAATATGGAATTAATGAGCCTTTCCTCATGCCCGAGAGGATCTATAGGGTAACGAGGATCGCTGAGAAACACGGCTATGAAATAGGTGAGTACTATAACTTAAGAACTAATAAGGGATATATGATCAAGAATAGCGGTAGATATATAATGTTCCAACACATGTCAAGAGCGAAGTACAGGAAATTAAACGGTGACTACTACCACATAATATTGAGCGGATGGGAGTTTAACGACCCGATTAAGAGACTTGATCCTTACAGCTGGTTAGTAGCCTTAAGTGATCATGCGGACTTCGACGAGCTCATAGAGTATGTAGAACGAGCAGGACCGAAACTCGTTGTTGTCGAGGCCGGTCGTCAGGGAGAACCATATAAGCTTGCCGCAGAGCTGAAAGCCAAGGGATTTAGAACACTTGTGCTTCCGGGCCCAAAAGTAATCGATGACATATTTGAGTAAGCGGTGCACGGTCTTGCGATCAAAACCACTCGTGCTTGTTAGACACCATATGACGGGATACATGTTAATGGGTATGGGTGGTGCGGAATATACTGCTCTTGAGACTGCTATCGCTTTATCTAAGAACGGTTTTAGGGTTTATTTACATGGCTTAACCCTTGATGCGCCATATAAGCTTGTACGGCTGGCGAAATTCTATGGAATACCCCTGGAGGATCTTGGGTTTGGTCTTGGAGACTGTAGTGATCCTGATATAATATTCAATACTAGTGGTGACGTGCTAAGTGGCTTGGCTGATATCATTTATTTTCACTTCCCTAGTAGTTTGAGAACGGATATCTACTACTCTGGGATACGTGGTCTTTTGAGGATAAGCGGTTATATCTACTCGTTCTTTAACAGGTTGGTCACCCCGATCAGTCTTAAAAGGGTGAAGCTAATACTTGCTAATTCCAGTTTTACTGCAATGCTCGTTGAAAAGATGCTCTTTAGAAGACCAGTCATAGTCTATCCTCCTGTTAATCTCAATGGGCTCAAGAATGAACCTCTTCCAAGAGAGGAAAGAGATACCTATATATTAATGGTGTCAAGGATATCATACGAAAAACAACCCGAAAAAGCCATTCTCGTCGCAAAAATATTGAAACAACTGGGCCTCACCCGTTATAGGGTTGTACTTGCAGGTGCTATAGGCAAGTATAGTAAAATAGTGATGAAGAGATTGATGGAATATGCTGATAAATATGGTGTCAAAGACTATCTAGATATCCGCGTAAATCCTTCGAGAGAAGAACTTATAGAGCTATACAGGAAAGCAATGCTGTATGTTCATCCCACGGAGAGGGAACATTTCGGGATAAGCGTAGTTGAGGCAATGGCTGCGGGAACTCCGGTCATTGTGCCCATAAACAGTGGTTCATGGACTGATATATTGTCTAGAAACATAAACATGGGCCTCCCTTATAGGGGACCACGGGATCTTAGGGATAAGATAAAACAAGTGATAATGAACAATGATACTTGGCTTACCCTTAGCCAGAACGGGCATAAACGCTCGTTATTCTTCGATAGGACTCGTTTCCACAAAGAAATATCAGCTTATACCAGGCTTGTGTATTATATGTTATCGAAGAAATAATGATTATCCCTACAACACATAATTCTATTACTTGATGAGGAGCGCCTGCGAAACTGAACTAATAAGGGATGATGAAGAAGAGCCGTCCTGAATATTTTATGTTAATTTATAATCTTTCCAACGGTAAAACGTGTGTATTACTCCTCCGATAATTATCAGCAATATTATTGTACCGAATACTATTACATGTTCACGTGGTGGCTTTATTACGGCGAATTGCTCCATTATATTGTCTGGGCTTAGTTTATACAAGTATGATATGAGGCTTATTCTGTATGCCCCTGTTGCGCCTCTATAGAATATATCATTAACTATTCCGCCCAAATAGAAACCAGTATTAACTTCTCTATACTGTATTGTCCCGCCTAGAGTAATAACATATGCTCTAACAATTTTACCCTCAATGCTCACGTAGGTCTCTGTATTCGATTTAACGTGGTTGAATAACTCTATGTTTCCCAACCAGTACTTCAAGCTATACTCTATTATCCTGAGGATATCGGGAGGTAGATTAAATGTTGAGAGATAGTTCAGATTAATAATCTCTGCAGCTCTTATTTCATCTCTAACAACACTAGCCTTGATAACACATTCCACGGGAATAGAAAATCCGTTGCTCGAACTAATGCTTAGCTGTACTATATAGTAAAGCGTGCCTGTATAAGAGGTGGTCAAGCTATAACTAACCGGATTTAGTGGTAATGAAGATAACATCAGAGCAATGATAAAAACAAGTAGTTTAGTACGCGTAGAAATCATTTGTAGATCACTTTTTAGACTCGTTATACCTGCTGATGGCTTCTTCTATTCTTTTTAGCGCGGCCTCTCTTCCTTCCCATCCGATTACCTTAACCCACTTCCCTTTCTCGAGTTCCTTGTAGTGTTCGAAGAAGTGGGCGATCTTCTCCTTTATGATTGCTGGGAGATCATTAATGTCTTTAACGTTGTTCCAGGTTGGATTGATCTTGGATATAGGAACAGCAACTATTTTAGCGTCTTTGCCTTTTTCGTCTTCCGTTAGGAGTACGCCGATTGGGCGGGCTTTTAGAATGACTCCGGGATGAAGTGGTGTGTTACCGATCACTAGTATGTCGACGGGATCACCGTCTTCCTCGAGAGTGCCTGGGACAAATCCATAGTTGAATGGATAATACATTGCTGTGAATAGTATTCTATCGACCTTTATGAGTCCTGTTTCCTTGTCTAGTTCGTATTTTACACTACTACCCATAGGTATTTCAATAAATACGTTTACTTCTTCAGGCGCTTTTTTGCCAGGGCCTAGCTTATCTAGAACCATGAGGACCACCTTTTTAGAAGTATTGATAGTGGCGGATTTAAATAATTGTTGAGAATTGACAAGAGAATTCCACAAAATCTTTCTGGTTTATGAATCCAATAGCATTAACAATAGTTAATGGTCAGAGACTAGGACGCCAGTTTCAGCATTATGGTTGTTGGGACGCCTTCTTTATATATAACGACTATTTTTGCTTCGACCTCTATGCCTGAGAGAGGCTCTAATGCCTTCCTTATACTCTGAAGGTTCTGGATGGCCTTATTTATCCTATCGATCAATTCTTCCATAACACTTGCTTCTTGTTCGGCGTCGGGGTTAATGATTAGTTTGCATTCTTTGAGATCAACAATCTTGCCTTTTCCACTTGGTTCTTCACCAGTAAGGTTCTTCAATAGCTCCTTAAGCTTTCTCTCCTGCTCACTTTTTGCCCTAATGTCTTCTAGTCTCCTTAAATACTCGCCTAACTGCTGACGTAGAGCTGCTAATTCATTGTCTATTGATTTTAATAAGTCTCCGAAGGAGCTGAACTCCTTCACTACTGCAGACATGATATTCCACCTGAAAGAATAATTATGTCTCGTGAAAAATAAAACTTGTGTGATTAGCTAACTGTGTTTTATTGTGTTTTATAGTATTTCACTCAGGAGTCTCGGCACATCGGATGGTTTATCGGCCACAGGGATACCTGCTTTTTCCAGTGCTTCTCTCTTGGACTTATAGTCTCCGAGCCCCATCGATATAATAGCGCCTGCATGCCCCATTCTTTTTCCCGGAGGCGCTGTTCTTCCGGCAATATATGCTACAACTGGTTTTTCTCTCCCGGTCTCCACGTAGTATTTAGCGAATCTTTCCTCAGCATCACCGCCTATTTCACCGATAATTATCAAGGCTTTTGTCTCAGGATCTCTAACGAAGTGTTCATATAGTTCTATGTAATTCATGCCGATGACAGGGTCTCCGCCCATGCCCACTACTGTTGAGACGCCATAATCTTTCTTGCCCAGCTCTCTGGCTATTTCGTAGGTTAGAGTTCCACTCCTTGAGATGATCCCTATGTATCCTGTCTTAAAGACATGTGCCGGCATGATCCCTAGCTTTGCTTCGCCTGCCGTCAATACTCCGGGTGTGTTAGGCCCTATCATTATCGTTCCATTATGTTTTGCATGGTTAACCATAGCGATTTCATCGTGGACAGATATGCCCTCAGTTATTACTACCACGACCTTTATACCATTATCAATTGCCTCTAGAACAGCGTCTCTGGCGAAACGGGATGGGACAAAGACAACGGATGCATCGATATGGCCAGAGTGTTCAACTGCTTCTTTGACGGTATCATATACTGGGATTCCATGTACCTCTTGACCGCCCTTACCAGGAGTAACTCCTGCAACTATCTTTGTACCGTATTCCAGCATGAGCTTCGTGTGAAAGGAGCCCTCTCTCCCGGTTATTCCTTGGATCAATACACGAGTGTTTCTATCCACGAGTATGCCCATACTTGTTCACCTCCTTGCAAGTTCTACGGCCTTTCTTACAGCCTCGTCTGCTTCAGAGAAAACCTTGTAGCCGTATTCCTCTAGGATTCTCTTGCCTTCCTCCTCGTTTGTTCCGAGCATTCTTACCACTATGGGTTTATGGGTCCCTGTTTCTTCAACGGCTTCGATCACACCTCGTGCCACTTCATCGCACCTTGTAATTCCTCCAAAAATATTGATCAGAACCACCTTTACTCTTTCGTGTGTGAGAATAAGCTTAGCGGCTTCCTTAACTCGTTCCCTTGTTGCACCTCCTCCTATATCGAGAAAGTTTGCAGGTTTACCGCCATAGTATGCTACTAGATCCATTGTAGCCATAGTTAATCCAGCGCCATTACATATTATCCCTATATTACCGTCTAGCTCGACATACGAGAAGCCGTATTTCTTAGCAACTTGTTCTCTAGGGGATAGCTCTCTTAAGGCCTTGTCCTGTAGCTCTGGGTGGCGATACAAGGAGTTATCATCAATCCTGATCTTAGCGTCAAGCGCTATAAGTCCTTTCCTTGTAACGGCCAAGGGGTTGAACTCGACTAGTTCAGCATCGAGCCCTATCATCAGTTTGTACATGGAATTCATAATATTGTGCAGGTCCTTCCACATCTCCTTAGGCAACCCCAGGAATTTGGCGGTTGTTCTAGACATGTAGGGTGAATAACCGGTAGCCGGGTCTATGTAAAGCTTCAATAGCTTGTCAGGATGCTGTTTAACCAGCTCCTCTATTTCAACACCGCCGAGAGGAGATGCTAGGAACACGTATTTTCTGGCAGTCCTATCTATCGCGAGAGATAAGTAAAGCTCACGCTCAAAATCGATCTTCTTCTCGATGAGGAGGTACTTTACTTCTTCCCCCCTTATCCTAGTATTAAACAGATTCTCTGCCTCTCTGGCAACATCTTCTAGCGTCTCAGCGATCCTGATGCCTCCCGCCAACCCTCTTCTACCAACAAGCACTTGGGATTTGAGGACAACGGGAACTCCGATTTTCTTCGCGGCCTCTACAGCTTCGTCGATATTCCTCGCTAGCATTCCATCGGGTACAGGTATGCCATGGTCCCTAACAATCTTCTTTGCCTCAAACTCGTAGAGCTTCAATTCCTAACACCAAGATATATTTCAACGCCCTAACCTATTACATAAATCCTCTATCTCCAATTTACTGGACAAAATACGGAAGGCTCTGTTTATTATCCGTGAATTAACATATCTACCATGGGGACGAAGACCGCCACTGAATGTTTTAGGTATGTGAAGGAGCTCATGAATTAGTGTTCTGATCTTGTCGTGGCATAGGAGACAATCGAAGTTCTCGCTTATAATCTCAATAATATAGGCTGGCCTCCCCCCAAGTGCCAGTTGCCATATCCTTGGAAAACCATGGATCCTAGCTATTGCTCCGCTCCTAGTATTGTAGCTTCTATAGACGAACACTCTAGTAGTGTCTATATGGCTAAAATATTCTGGTATAGAGGACACTATAATATCCACGATCTCTTTGATTTTCTGGTCAGGAACGTATTTGATCCTAGCCATTTCTCACTTCTCACCAACGATCGATGATATAATGTCTATGGCTTCTTCCTCGGAACCAGGCATCTCAATTAACTGGTTGTAAGCAAAACCTATCTTCTTTTCATGTTTCTCCAATTGCTTATTCCTTAGGATTAATCCTCTTCTTAAAGGATGAAGCGAAACCAATACATAAGCCCGAACAAGCGCTGCTATGGTTGCCTCTTGTAGTAGGATTTCCTGATCTTTGAATCTTATTAGAAACCTCGTATGGTAGTGGCCACGAGGTATAGCAGCTATTATCTCGAGCACATCTTCGTTCCGGTATATTTTTAGAACCTGCCTTTTAGTCATTATGATATCCTCCTCTGCATTTTAGCACTGTATAATAATGGGTTTGCATGGAATTAGTTTCTTTAAAAACAATAGTTCTTGTGGTAACAGAAACATTATGGCATATGTTTTGCTCAATGGGTTAACAATGCATTTTAAAATATCCACTAATTTGCTCTTGTCCCTGCAAATAGAGTATTCCGAGATAAACGTTATAGTCATCCTTTTGTCTAATCTGACTGCAAATATTTCTCCGAATAGCTTCTTCGTCTCTTCCTTCGGCATGGTTTGGATTCTAGTGTTTTTACATATTTTGATTAGTTCGAGTATTATTAATTCGCCGTAAACCTCCTTGTAATATGATAGCTCGTACAGAGCGTGCTCCTTTTCGCTTAAACTACTGGATCCCAATAGAGTTGAGATATTTTCAGCTATCTCGATTAAATGCTTAGGTTCACGCACGACTGAGGCTGACATTATTTTTAAAAGTGTGTTGATCTCCTTGTTTTTATCATTTATAATAATAAGCAGTTTTGTTTTCTCAAGACTTGATATGATTTCCTTAAGTGTCTCCTGGCATCGAATAAGTGTGCGCACTTGTTCTATTGTTATTATAGGATATATCAGAAGTGATTCCCGATGAAAAATTATTTTACTATAATTATCAGTGGAATCGTCTTTCCAGTTATGGTATTCTTTAATGGTTTCCACTGTTCTATCTAGTGATCCATCCATAGCTCATCAGTCTTCTATAATCCATTCCTCAGGGTTTTTGAGGGCTTCAACACTCGTCTCGGATAATTGTTGATTAAACAATGTCCTATCATAGCATAGCCTGCTTCCCCGGCACGTGGTCTTCAGTGCTCCTGCAGCGATAGCATACATGAGTGCTTTTCCCGGATCCTTTGAGTCCAGTATTACTGCGTTAAAGAATGCGTCGAACGCGTCTCCTGCCCCAGTAGAGTCCACTGGAGATCTAATAGGTTTTGTCACACCGTAATATATGAGGCCTCCTGGTGTTATGACAAATGCTCCACCAGGCCCTTTCTTAACGACTATGTATTGGGGGCCCAGCCTAGCGATCTTATCTATGTTTGTGCCTCCTAAGGCCTTAGCTTCCCTCCTGTTGACAAAGAGTATGGATAGGTAAGGTATTACTTCACGTACTTCAGCTGGTTGTGATAGGGCGTAATTGCCCGGATCATAGCTCACTAGTATTCCTAGCCCATTAGCTCTCTTAGCTATCTCCACTGCTATTGAGGGAGGAATACTTGCGAGGTGAACGATGTTGGCCTTACTGATTAGTTGTCTTGGTATATCGTTAGGGCTTAAGAACTCGTTTGCCCCTCGGTGCTTTATCATGATCTTCTCGCCATTCTTGCCAATTACAACCGATACGATGCCGGGGGGTCCTTGAACACGTTTAATATATGATGTGTTCACACCTATCCTTTCTAAATCCTCTAGGAGGTAATCTATGAAGCCGATCTGGGAAGTGCTTGCAATAAGAGTGGCTTTGTGTCCATAATATGTAACGGCGACAGCGTAATTGGTTGCTGAGCCTCCGCAGGAGATTAGTGCATCGTCTGCGATCACGCTTTCATCTGGGCCGGGAAAAGACTGTACATACATAGATATGTCGATGTTAAGATTACCCACACTTATATGTAAAGGTTTGTTTTTCCTCAAAACCTTCAACCTCTTATCTTGGATATCCAATCATATATTATTGCTGGCGTTATGTTCTTCTTGCCATGCTTCTCTATTTCTTTATCCCACTCACACAATATCTTGACGGCCTCGTTTGCCACCTTTACAGCATCTTCAACACCAGCCTCCATAACGAATTCTTCCGTCTCCCTATTGGCTATTGCTGCACATACAGCCCCAGCTCTTAACCCATAAATATTTGCTAATGTAAATATCGTCGCCGCCTCCATCTCGAAGTTTAGTACATTCACTGAGCGAAGGAAATCAACCAATCCCCTCTTGAAAGGTGGGAGATAACCTCTCAGACCAGGCCTTTCTTGTCCCACATAGAAACTATCGGTGCTGGCCGTAATGCCCAGGTGGTATCTAACCCCGAGCTCCTCGGCAGCAGCTATTAAGGCCATGACAACATCTATGGATGCTGATGCCGGGTATTCCGGGATAACGTACTCCTTGCTTGTTCCTTCTAGTCGAACAGCGGCAGTTGAGATTATCAGGTCTCCTACCTGGATATCTTTTCTGAGAGCGCCTGTTGTCCCTACTCTGATGAACGTGTCTGCACCTATTCTGGCGAGTTCCTCAATCGCAATGGCGGTAGAAGGGGAACCTATTCCAGTACTGGTGGCTGAGACAAACACGCCCTTGTAGTAGCCACTGTATGTGAGGTATTCGCGGTGGGAGGCCACCTTCCATGATTTTTCCCAATAGGAAGCAATCTTTTTTACACGGTCAGGGTCTCCGGGTATAAGTACATATCTGCTGACGTCACCTGGTTTAGCCATTATATGGTATTGTCTCTTTGACTCATCCTCAGGAACGCTTGCGCTTTTCAGTTTTCTGCCCTCAAACATAATAGATCACCGTTTGCAACTGTAAAAACATGCTTATAAATAAACTATTCCTAGTTTTTCTTAAACCTACTGATTGATCGTATGGTGATCCACTATATTTCTACTATTTTTGGCTTAAAGGTATCCTTGTCGAGAACCATGAAAGTTGATTTGCCTGTTAGATAACCACATACTTCGCCGGGATTGACTATTATTTTCCCCTTAATGACCCTATAGTCTAGCTTATGCGTATGACCATAGAATACGGCGTCGACATTTTCGGCCTGCGATAAGCTGTCAGCGATCATCGCAGTGTGTTCTGGGCCGTCGAAACCATGCATCACTAGTACTCTTTTATTGAAGATTTCAATAATTGACGGACCACTGTATGTTTCCCACCCAGCTTTACCAAGTATTTTGGACAGTAATATCTTATCGCCGTCATTGTTCCCAAAGACAAAAACCCCTCTCGTAACACCTTCAAGATTTTGAACCAAGCAGCGGGCGGCAAAGGGGCTTATCATGTCACCCAAATGTATGATTATCTTATCGCCCTTGTATTTCGAGTTAATGATTTTCACAAGCTTCTTTATAACGGGCATATTATCGTGTGTATCGCTCAATACAATCAAATGCATGGAGTCATAGCACCTCTAATAAGGGTTTTATGAAGAGATTTATCCCATTATGGAAAAAATCACTCTACCTTGATCTCATATGTTTTCTTCTGTTTATCCTTGGCTTTCTTGAGCCTGACCTCTAGAACGCCATTCTTATAGTTTGCCTTGGCGCTCTCCGGATCAACTTCTGCTGGTAATTCCACCTCTTTATAGTACTTTCTCTTCTCGTCGCTTGCCCTTATGATAAGCCTTTTCCTGTCGTCGGAAACCTCTACCTTTATGTTATCTTTCTCGACGCCGGGTATCTCCGCCACCACAACTATTTCGTCATCGTTTTCAAATACGTCTACTAGTGGTTCACGCTCCTCGCTGATCTTAGGTTTTCCGCGTACTCGTTTTACATTACCGAATTCCTCGATTATCGGTTTCCCGTCAGGACCTATTGTTATCCTGAATCCGTATACGTAGGGCCCCATGATCTTGTACTCGCCTTCTTTGCCAAGCGACAGGGGTGTAAATGGTGAGAACTCTATCTCGTTGAAGAATCTATAGAATTCTCTCTCGATCTCTCTGATGAACTCGTCGATCATGCTGAATATGTCTCTGAATTCTCTATCCCTCCTTCTCTTCTCCCAGTCCTCCATATAGTTCACCTTAACCCGTTTCTCCAATACAAAATAGGGTAAAAACCCACTAATTATACTATGGTTCTTAGGTGTAATGATATAATGAAGACCAATACTAGACCCTACATCATAGTATTTGTTACACAAACAATTGATGGCCGGATCGGATTTAGAGGGAGGAGAACACTTCTGAGTTCCTGTAGGGATTTGGAGAGAATGCATTATTTACGCAGAAACGTCGACGCAGTAATGGTCGGGGCTAATACAGTAGTGATTGATGATCCCATATTGGCACCCGAGCCTCTAGGAACTGCTCGAAAGAGACCGTATCGGGTGATTATTGACGGGAATCTAGCAATCCCTTTAAGCGCTAAAGTATTAGATACAAGGATATTGCCAACCATAATATTCACGTCGTCAAAATTTATTGGGACTCCTAAGGCAAAAGAATTGTATAAAAACGGTATCATATTAGAGTTTCTCAGACCCCTAGACGAAACTAATAGGATTGATCTTGTCGAAGCCTTAGAGATCCTTTACAGAAAATACCATGTGGACAAAGTACTCGTGCAGGGCGGCGGAAAATTGATCGGAGAACTTATCGTCAGGGGATTATTTGATGAAATCATCGTGAGCCTGTCACCGAAAATAATAGGACTAAACGGCACACCATTGATAAATATCGAGCTCAATAGAATAATCGAGCTAAAACTGGAATCGATACAAGTAGATCATACGACTGGTGAAGTAGTGCTTGTGTATCGAGCGGTATAAATTTCCTTATATCCAGATTATTCGGTTTGAAAAAAGACCTGGGTGCATGCTTTGAAAGTCTATTATCGTGAAATAAGAATCCCCACCCATAACAGGTTCGAGCTCATAGATATCACTCATGAGGTAGAGCAGATCGTAGAGGAGAGCGGTATCAAGAACGGCATGTGCCTTGTTTTTGCCCCTCATGCAACTGCAGCTATAATCGCTAATGAACATGAGTCCGGTCTAATATCCGATATATTGACTAAGATCAAGGAGCTAACTGAGCCTGGCAGTAGTAAGTGGAGGCATAACATAATAGATGATAATGCACATGCTCATATAGGTTCGGCGCTGATCGGGGCCGATAGAGTATTCCCTGTGATAAATGGCAGGCTTGTGAGGGGTACTTGGCAGAACATATTTGTTGTTGAAATGGATGGGCCGAGATCGTTGAGGCATGTGATAGTCATGGTGATGGGTGAGTAAACTAATGGGAGAAAATACTGTTCGTCGTTTCTATATTGCGACAGATAAGGAAATTTATGATGGTGAGGTAACGGATATCTATTTTGTAAGAACACGTAAAATCCTACGTGCAAAAAACCTTAGGAAAAAAGTCAGGATAGAATTCCACGTGAACAAGTTGCCTAGAGGCTATGAATGGGCAGTATTCGCAGGGCTAGAAGAGGCGTTAAAGCTTCTTGAAGGCAAGCCCTTCACAGTATACGCTTTGCAAGAGGGTACATTATTTAAAGCCGGAGAACCCCTGATGATAATTGAAGGCTACTACGATGATTTCTCTATTTACGAAACCCCTCTCCTTGGAATACTTCGTCACTATTCGAGCATAGCTTCTAAAGCAGCTAGGATGAAGAGACTTGCAATGGATAAGACACTATTGTTCTTCGGCCTAAGGGCTCTTCACCCGGCTCTCGCACCGATGGCAGATAGAGCCGCCTATATTGGGGGAATGGACGCGGTTTCTGGAACAATAAGCCGAAAATACTTAGGGTTAAGACCGGTCGGTACAATGCCTCATGCACTCATACTCGTATTTGGAGACCAGGTGAAGGCCTGGAAAGCATTCGATGAAATCGTCGAAGAGGATGTTCCGAGGATAATGCTCGTCGACACATTATATGATGAACGTATAGAATCACTCATGGCGGCTGAAGCCCTCGGAGACAAACTATACGGTGTCAGACTGGACACTCCTAGTAGCCGTAGAGGTAATATGAGGGCTATTGTCGAAGAGGTTAGATGGACATTAGATCTCCACGGCCACAAACATGTAAAAATCGTGGTTAGCGGAGGCATTGACGAGAAAAGCCTTGCAGAACTAAGAGACATCGTTGACGCATTCGGTATAGGGACAAGCGTATCATTTCCGCCCTCCATCGATATTAGCGCCGACATAGTCGAGATCGAAGAAAACGGGAGATGGGTGCCATTCACGAAAAGAGGTAAGCTACCCGGAGCTAAGCAGCTGCTTCGAAGAAGGCCCGGATTAAACGATATAATAAAGCCGTTCGAGAAAGGATGTACACCGCAGGGCTATGAGCCCCTCCTGGTCAAGTATATTGAGAATGGTAAGATAGTCCGGCGACTGCCCAGCCTTGAAGAGATAAGGAAATATGTGATCGAGCAGCTCAAGGAGGTTGATGAACCAACACCTGTTTAATATCAGTCACGAGTAGAGGTCCAGGCTCTAGTCTAATACTATATTACACCATATTCTTTTCCTAGCTCATAGAGATTATAGACCTCTGTATCACCGCATCTTCTATATTGTATCTCCATACATTCAGGATAGGGAAAGACCATGTGCACTGTCTCAATAATTTCCGATTCAGACTTAATGCTTTCAAGTACTCTGCATTTGTCATCTACGACGATGAGTTTCTCAGGCCTATACTTCCGTAAGATATACTCAATAGCTTCTGACCTTGTAGGTACGTCGTCATTGACTATTATCACGTCATCGAAAAATCTCTCCAGTCCATAGAGTGCGATCCTATATCTTTTAAGACCTAATATGTCGTCGCCATAGCTTATACTTATAACTTTAAACCCGGCTTTTCTGAAGCCCGACAATACCTTGAGTGCGCCGGGCAGTAGCTTGGAATGCTCTATCCTATATTTCCAATACTTGATCAATAATTCCGTAAATAACACTTGATCACGTATACCAAGTATTTTACTCCACCATTCGTCTCTCAGTAGTCCGAGCTTGTCCGCCATACCTTCTGCTCTGCAGACTATTTGGAAATCTATGTTTTCTCTGCAAGTTGTAAGCCATTTGTTTTCCTTTATGAATAAGTCCTTGTAGAATAATGGTATACCAGCATAACTGTCAAGAAGGGTTCCATCAATATCGAATGAGATTATTTTCACCATTCTTGGAATCACCGCTTATTATTTCTTTCACATAACTACATAGTTAGTGTATTGTGTAAGACCAACAATATGGTGAACCATGTGGTAGACAATGATGTTCTTGACCACTATTATCTGAAGCTAAGAAATAATTGTTACGCTGTTGTTGTTGGTAATGCGCATTCTGCTGGATATGTTGTTGGTTATCAAAAATACTGTGCTGGTTCGAGGCGAGTTGGGCCTTGGCACGACTCTCTGAATAGATACCGTAGACTTGTCCCTGTATATGATCCCGTAGTAGTACATGAGAGCACGCCCTGGAGGACCTACATACATAGCTTCGGATGCTCATCCCCGATTATTCCTCGTGATAAGATCATGGCGGTATATGACCCTATTCAACGAACATATAGCTTGATCTATCATCCTAGAGATCGTCTTGAAGTAATTGCGCTAGAACTAATTGACACTATAAAAATGTATGCTGGCAATGTAAGCATAGGCATCACCGGCTCCATTCTAGTAAGCATCCATGTACCCGACACAAGCGATATAGACCTCGTAGTCTACGGATCACGTGACTCGCTAAAAGTTATAGAGGCTCTCAGCGAGACAGTTGGTAGAAGACATATTGTTAGGACGTTTAATGAGTATGAGCTAGCTTTATGGAGTAAACGATTAGAAGAACGATTAGGGATAAGCAGAGAAGCTATACGTAAATATTTTTACAGGCCTTGGAGACGAGGCAAGATAGAAGATATCGATTATTCGATAATATATAATGATGGTATAGCAAGATCCCTTGATTTAATGGAGCCATGGAAGAATGCAGGATACGTTAGGGTAAAAATATGTGTTGAGAGCCACCAATTAAGTGCCCTGAATTATCCATCGGAGGCCTTAATAAACAAGTATGAATTTCTACAAGGCAAAAAATACGAACTTAGAAAAATTACTTCTTTCGAAGCACTATATATACCATTTCTATATGAGGGTGGATGCGCTATTGTCGAGGGGTTACTTCAGAAGAGCTCATGGTATGGAGATTACAGGGTTATCTTAGGTGTATATGAGTATAGAGGTAAACTGGTGCCGGTGATATAGGATTGGCCACGATTCTCTGTATCAGGAAATGTCTGTGCAACGAGGCCATCGTCCGTAGTATATTTGCAGAGATAAGGGTTCGGCCCGACATTATTATTTCGGCGGGTGATATGTCTTCGCCTGAAATCCTTGATTTCCTGTCGCATTTATCACAGTATATTGTGGGAGTAATAGGTGAAAATGATGATCCCTCTATTTCTAAATGGTTGAAGACAAAAGGCGTTCTCCTAGACGGCAAAACACTAACGCTCAGCATAGGCCCCGAAAAAATAAAGCTTGCAGGTCTAGGAGTCAATGTGAACCAGGAAGTAGTGGGTAGGCTCCGCAAAGGCAACTACGATATATTCGTGACCTATTATCCTCCCTTGCTTCTCGGAAACAAATTCATGGGACGCTATAATGTTGGCTATGGGTTCCTGGACAAAATTATAGAGTCAGCTTGTCCTTCCCTTGTTGTGGTGGGTCTGAGCTATGAGGCCCCCGTCATTATTGAGAAGAACAATATCCTATATTTGTCACCATCACCCTGTTATCGGGGAGGTTACGTATTGCTCGAATATGATTTTGAAAAACTGAGAATAATTTCGTACAGGTAGAGCATTGAAGAAACAATTATATTTAGCAATTAAAATAGTATTGTATTGTAGAAAATAATTAGTAAATCGATACAATTTATATGAGTTATAATGGGGTGAGACACTGATGATACTCTTCGACTGGGGAACATATAACGCTCTTAGCACT
>JALWQP010000070.1 GCA_027083045.1 Desulfurococcales archaeon | reverse complement strand
TTAGGCATTAACACTACTATATATCACTTATATCTACGGTGTTAATTCCTGTATTTACTGAAATGATTATTTAAGATCAGCTGAGACAGGTGTATTCATCCCCTGCTTGGGTCATTCCCGTGGATTCATCATTTCGAGGTTCTTCCTACTCTACGTATTCTATTATATCGTGGAATGTGTTCTTTTTACAGAATGGACAATAATGGTAAAGCCTTGTGAATTCCTTTTTGAGTGGGTAGCTGACGTTGAGCTTCCACTTCTTTCCACATGAGCGGCATTTTAGTATCCAGTGGGTCATATTGTTCGCCTATTGTTTTTCTTTTCTGTGTTTTTAATTATACCTCTTTCTAGAAGTTTTCGTAGTACCTTCTTTAACGTTTTTCTTACAATATACCTTTTTTCTAGTGAATTGAAGAGCCTCAAGGCTGTGGCTCTTATACTGTTTGTTCTTGTCAGATCTAGCAGTATTTTCCTATCTTTTTCCGTGAGTTCGTCTTGCAGGTATCGGAGAGCTATTCTAGCTAGATCCCCTGGGGTTAGTCCCATGTAGGGTTCTTTAGACTTTATGTTGTCTAGTCGTTGTATGATGTCAAACTCTATTATTGTTACCCAGTCATCGGGTTTGATTCCCGGATATACTGTTTCTAGAGCTTTTATAAGCTCAGCCTTGTTCTTGAACCCATCTTTTATGGCATCGTTGTCGTTGAGTTCTTTGAGCTTTTTGTGATATACTTTGTTGATTCTTATCTTTGCTACAGGCCTTCCCCCGCCATGTACGATCATTTCTTTGTATTTAGGAATAACGATACCTTTTCGGATAGTTGCTTTTTTCTTGCCGGATAGGAGATCATCGATATATTTGCCCTTGATCATAATGTGTCGTCCGAGGAATTTCTTCTCCACCATAGGACGATACACCGTTCGCGGATAATAGGGGTGAAAAATATTGTTCGGAGAAAAATTAGGCTTGATAGCTAGGAATGGGTCTTTGGCTAATCATTACTGGTAGTGTTTGCGGTATTCTTGGATAATCTTTTGTCTCTTTATCGATCGTCTTTATGAGTTCATCAACGCTCATTATTTTCTGGTCATTTGTTCTTCTAAACCTCACGTTGATAGTATTGCTCTTTATCTCTCTTTCACCGATGACGATGATATATGGTATCCATTCCCTTCCGGCATCACGTATCCTTTTGCCTAGGCTCTCCTCCCTGTCATCGATGTCGACACGTATTCCTTTAGCGAGTAGTTTTTCAGCTATAGATTTCGCGTAGTCAAGGTATTCTTTCTTGATCGGTATTATCCTAACTTGGATCGGTGATAGCCAGGTGGGAATGTATGGTGTTTTTCCGTTGAGTTGTATCTGGGCCGCGGTATCCAATACCATATATATGTATCTCTCTATTCCTCCAAGGATCGCGGTGTGTATTATGACTGGGTGTTTCTTTTCACCGTTTTCATCGGTGTATGTTATGTTGAATCTCTTCCCGTTACCAATATCTATCTGGAAGGTCGCTATTTCTCTAGGTCTTTTCAGATTATCTATAATGTGGTACTCCACGTTTAGGACCCAATAGTATATTCCAGATGGTATGACTGCGACGAGTGCTGGGTAGTTGTCTCTCTTTATGAAGTCTATTAGTACCTCCCTGTATTTCTCGAAGAAATCACGTGTTACATTATATAGTGCAACGTATCTGCGCCCAACTTTAGATACTTCTTCAAGAATTTTTTTCTGAACAGTTTTTGAGGCCTCTATCGCCTGTTCTAGATCTCTAGTGAGAATATGTAGGTCTGGCATATAGAATTTTCTTAGCCTAAAGCATAGGTTTAATTCTCCTCTTTGTTCTAATCTGTAACTGTCCGCGACCTCGAACATTCCGAATGGCAGATTCTTATAGCTTATGATCCAGTCTCTCAGCATCGCGAATTGCTGGTGGCACGCAGCATATCTCATAACGTATTTTTTGCCCTCTACTTCGAGTTCGTATAGTCTATCACCGAATAATAGCGCATGTTCTAGGACGGGTTTCTCGGAGAGATCGAACATGTTTGTACCTATGACTTTAAACACCGGTATTCCGAGGCTCCTAGCGACTTGCCAGGAGTACTGGAATAGTGCCTCCATAATGGTTGTCGCGTGAGGGCCGTATCGCATATGGCCATGGTCACTCATGGGCTCCCATTCGAATCCGAACTTCCTACAGTACTTATTGACTATGTTCTCGCCGCCCTCAAGCACTTTTCCGAATACTTCCTTATCGACCAGTATCTTTAGGTCGGGGTATTCCGAGTAATCGAATTCTTCAGGTTTAAATACTTCTCCGTCTGGAGTAACAATATAGAATTCTTTTTTGATCTCTCTACGTACTATTTCGCCGCCCTTGGTCTTCTTTATTGTTTTGGAGAGCTCGCTTAATGGGTGGCCATAACATTCTATTGTGAAGGCTTTATACCATCCGAATGGCGCCTTATATACTTGTAATTCTGCCTTCTTCGATAACTTCTCATATAGTTGTGCTAATATTTTCTGCGCTGTTAATGGATCGGCTAGTTCCGCTGAGAGATGAGCGTATGGGTATATGACTATTGAAGATGGCTTTATCTTCCTGGCGATCTCAATGATTTCCTCAGCGGCTCTACTAACCACATTCTCGTCATCGTCTTTCTCGACCGAAGTGAACACGACCAACGTGTTCTCGAAGTCTCTAGCCCTGTTCTTTTCATCAAGCTCCTCGGGGTTATTGATGGCTTTTTCTGTGACACTATAGCTGAATTTTTTGGCGTGTATTAGCAGTAGCCTCAATGCTTTCTACCCCCATCTACGTGGGCTTATTATATCACGGTTCCTGGGCTAAAATCTTGACTTTTCTTACTATCTCTGCCTTGTTGCCCGGGCATAGGAGGTAATCCTGGGATAGGTGGAGGTGTTCCTAGCGAGCGACTAATTATTATGGATTCCGATATCATCGCAGTGAATACGGCCTGAACTATCATTGGTGGAACATTCTTCTTTTTCAGATCTTTTTCAAGGTTTTCTAGTTCTTCCTTATTATCACTGATGACAATGGCGTTTCCTTTGAGAATGATCTGTACTACTGGTGGCATTGATGAGAGTGTGAACGTAAATGGTATGATGAGTTTTGAGTCTTGATGATATGGAGGGTTTGAGGGTAGGGCTAGGTTGATGTTAAATTGTATTTTTTGTGGTAGTGCCTCGGCTAGGCGTTCAGCATTAATGCTTGTTAGTTGGACGGAAACAGTTATCAATATTTTACACCTGGTTTTGATAAGGGTATGGTCAGATATTTTATTGTATTGACTGTATTTAGGTGTTTGATTTTATTAGCGTTGTGTCGTAAATAGTAGGGCGAAAGTATTATGATGACTTATAAAGGTCTTTTTAAAAATGTTAGTATTGGGTTGGTGTTAAGATGAGTGAACAAATTAAGACAGTAAAAGACCTGCCTGGAGTAGGCGCAACAATAGCTAAGAAACTTGAAGAAGCAGGGTATGTCACTCTATGGGCTATAGCTGTGTCGCGAGCCGAAGAGATTAGTGCTAGAGCAGGAATACCTGTAACAACAGCCGAAAAAATAATTGTTGCTGCCAGAAAAGCCTTAGGCATCAGGTTCAAGACAGCCAAGGAAGTAAAAATGGAAAGGCTGAGCGTTCGGAAGATAACCACGGGAAGCAAGAACTTAGACGATCTACTAGGCGGAGGCATCGAGACCAAAACGATCACAGAATTTTTCGGAGAATACGGGACAGGCAAGACCCAAATATGTCATCAGCTAAGTGTAAACGTACAACTTCCACCAGAGCGTGGCGGTCTCAAGGGTAAAGCAGTATACATTGACACAGAAGGTACATTCCGTTGGGAACGTATTGAGGCGATGGCTAGGGGTCTGGGTCTAGATCCGGATGAGGTAATGGAGAACATACTATATCAGAGAGCCTATAATAGTGATCACCAGATGGCGATAGTTGACGAGCTATTCACTCTAGTGCCTAAAGAAAATGTAAAGCTGGTTATAATTGATTCTGTGACAAGTCACTTCAGAGCTGAATACCCAGGCAGAGAGAACCTTGCAGTTAGGCAGCAGAAGCTCAACAAGCACCTGCACCAATTGGTAAGACTGGCGGAAGCCTATAATATTGCAGTAGTAGTTACGAATCAGGTAATGGCTAGGCCCGATGTATTCTATGGTGATCCAACACAAGCTGTGGGAGGCCACGTCCTAGCACACACGCCTGGTGTAAGAGTGCAGCTAAGGAAGGCTAAGGGTAATAGAAGGATTGCAAAAATAGTTGATGCTCCGCATTTGCCTGAGGGTGAAGCAGTATTTGTTATTGTCGATGAAGGAATACGTGATCCCGAAGAATAAAGACAGTATCATTAATTAATCCTAACTCAATACTAAGATGTTTTAGCAATCATCGAATAATCATTAATAAGTAAAGAAGCGGGGCGTCGCCAACTAGTACTGTAAATATAAAGCCTAGTAGTAGCGGTATGATAAATGGAATACCATATGTAACCCATATCCTATCCTCAGGTTCGATTAGGCCGCTGTCTAGGAGTTTCTTTAGCTCTCTTTGATAATCCTCGTACTCTTCATAAATATCGAAGCTCCGCCGAATACTGAAGACTACTTTTCCGTCCTCAACCCTGGGTATAGTTAATGGGTAATAGTGCTTCATTTCAAGGTATTTCTTCACCGATACAACTCTCCCGGTAAAGAGTAGAGCTACCTTATCCCGAAATGATGCGTTTGGAGGTATCATTTTCCTACATCTTACAAGCGAGTATAATCCTCTAAATAACGCGATCAATGCGATTGATAGGCTAGAATATAATATAACAGGTATTATCGGGGGAAAATGGAAAAACAATGACACATGCACGAGATTTACTAAATATATGTCTGGTACGGGAAACATTAGCGTAATCCAAAGTACAGCGAAGAAATCAGCCCAGCCCATAAGCTCAAAATACGAAAGAAGACCAAATAACCCCGGCCCTATCATTAAAGATAACAATGTATAGATGATAAACCAACCAAGTGTATTCCTATATAGGATCAGGGATACTATAAAGAAAAATATGCTTATGCCGCCCCATATCCAAATATACTTGTCGGGTATATCTCTAGTTCTATAATCGAGTATACCGAACCAGATCAGAAACAATAAGGCGATAAATATCTTAACCATAACCAAGTATTCATTGATCATCCTGGGTCCACCCATATAAATGTGGCATCATTAATTAAGCTACGTTTTTAAGACTAAAGTCCAGGATGATAAAGCAGTTAGATTCTCATTAATATCTTTTACATTATACATATATCATCTTATTTATAAGATAAAGAGGCCAGGATACTCTCAGATGGAATAAAAAGAGGATGGACTTTTATCTCTCATAATAGTTTCAACGCTTTACCTAAGCATATTTCATTACATGCACAGACAACGCCAAGCACATCCTATAACAGATATTTTTGAGGAACGCAGTACGTTCTTTTTAATTCCGTCGCTCCAGATAGATTTTAAAAGACTAGTTCTTTACTACTTTATGATTTAACACTCATTACATGGAATATTGAATATTCTTTCATCAGCTCTGAGTAGAGCTGACATTTCTTCAGTAATTCTTCATGTTTTCCACGAGCAATAAATCTCCCGTTACGAAGTACATATATTGTATCCACATTCTTTAGAGACGAGAACCTATGAGAGAT
>JALWQP010000069.1 GCA_027083045.1 Desulfurococcales archaeon | reverse complement strand
GTGTTTCCTCGCGATCTCAACAAGCTCCTCGAGCTCCTTGGGACTGAACAGGGCCCCGGTCGGGTTCTGCGGGTTATTCACCACGATGAACTTGGTCCTAGGCGTTATGGCCTCCTCGATCTTCTCTAGGTCTAGGCCGAAGCCCTTGCTCGGACCCCTCCATTCGAGAGGCACATAAATAGGTTTTCCGCCGAGTATCTTTGCCCCCTCAGGGTAGGCCGGGTAGCTTGGCTCGGGCACTATTATCTCGTCGCCATGGTCGAGGTAGGCTGACAGGGCAAGGAATATAGCTCCCTTAGTGCCAGGGGTCACCACTACTTCTTCCCAACTAATATCGGCACCATACCTCTCGTTGAGATACTCTGCTATAGCCTTCCTGATCTCAGGTATGCCGGGCGTCTCTGTGTACCCGGTGAATTTCTCCTCCGATAATGCCCTGACGGCCTCCTCAATCACTGGTTCGGGCGTAGGCACATCGGGCTGGCCGATACTAAGGTTAACGACGGGCTTGCCCTTCCCTTTGAGTTCACGTGCTTTGGCGAGGAAAGCGAAGCCTCCTTCTCCTCTCAGATTACCTATTATTCCTCTGAGCCTGAGAGTAGGTTCCAATAGTAATCACCAGTAATATATGTCTCACTCTAGATTCTCTCGTCAATGTAATATAAAATATAAAGATATAAGAATAGAGGGATAGGAGACAAACTAAACATAGAGTCTCTCCTCGAACACGGCCTTCTTCCCGGTAAACTCCTCGATCTTCGGAGCTAGTTCTGAAGCATCCCTGACGATCCGTGATGCGTCGAGCCAATTCCTAAGCACGATTCTCGTCTCGCCCGGATAGTTCTCTATATCGAGGTAATGCACTCTCTGATCATAGGTCTCGTCAAGGATATGGCTCAAGAGAACCAGTGCAGCCTCAGGCGACAAGTCCTTGTTCTCAGCTATTTCTTCAAGATAACGGGCAGAGATGAGCCTCATAGGGCCTAGCTCCTGGAACTCTACAATAGCTCTTGCCGCGTACTTGTACAGTGGCTTGTCGGGCCAGCCGATACCATGGAGAGCCGATGCAATGAAGACGGGTTTAGAGTGCTCCGGCACAAATGCTAGTGAGAGTTCCAGGCTTAGCTGAGCCGATTTTGATGCATGCCTTATCCCTCTACCAAACCCGTGCTTCTGTCCAACCCTAATAATAGCGTTCAGTGTATCTCTGCCGATACTGCTGAGAGCCTCGGCATAGTCCTCCGCCATCCGGAACTGGCACTCCTCAAGAAGAGCTCCAGGCCTCTTCTCCCTGATAAGCTGGACAGCGTCGTAGAACTCCATCCCCTTGAGGAGGAGATAAGCTGTTGCGGCGAGCCCGCTTCTCCCGACACCGCCCTTGCAGTGGATCAGTACATTGACTCCTTTCTCAGCATGGGCCAGCACCCATTCGGCAGCACGATGCAGGTCGAGGAGCTGGATAGGGTGGAAATCCGGTGTTGGAAGATAATAAATGTCCGTGCTTCTCTGCGTCCACCTCTCAATAACCATGTCTATGAACCCACCGTACTCGTGGGGCTGTACAAGAATCAGCACGGCGCCGAAGACACGTGATAGCTCGTCTATATCGCCTATGCTAGGCATCGGTGAGACTGCTACATGGTCGTCTACCCATACATAGAATACCATTCACTACACCACGTGTATTCAAGAATAGATGAGCCGTCAAAATAATGGTTTTGCCACGTAGTAGCTCAGGACAGGTATTTAGGATCAAGACCTATCAATCATCTTTGTTTCAATGATCTCAGGGTGTCTCTTGATCGTAGCGGACAAGATGAGGACATACAGCGTATAAAGTGTCGCCGGTCTCTCCATTAGCCTATCGAATTCCGTCCTGTCGCCCCTGTAGACAATTGCGTTCTTATATAGCTGGCCGTGTACCAGATAGTTTCTTAGCATGTTTACGGTTAGAGGCTTCTTGACAAGGAAAGGCTCTAGGTCATCCCTGCTTATATGTCCTCTTATTTTCTCTAGTAGTTTTTCAAGCGTGTCCGCTGTGGAGTCCATTATTAGCCTCACCTCTCCTCTGCTACGCCTGGCGAGAACTCTTAGCTTATCTATGGAATGTATTATGAGGTTTCTTGCATCCCTCTTAGCATCATCGGGTATCTCGACGAGCTTGCAATAGAGATTAACGACTCCGCTAAACGCTCTCTTGTAGAGCTCCTCGAACCCTGTTCCCTCGAGCCTTGAGGTATCAGGTTCTACGACATGTATGTTCTCGGGATTGAACTTCTCGAGGATATCATCCACAACTCCCCACGGAACATATTTTGAAGCCGAGGGATGCTTTCTAAGATACTCGTAGCCCTCATGTAGGATGTGATGAATGGGTCCATAGTAGATATCCTTATCACCAGTCCTTAGGCTTAGGATCTCAAGGCCCTGGAAATGCATGTAGAGGGCAGACAGATATTTAAGCCTCAGAAAATATCCTGCACCCCTATTCAGAAACCATACAATGTCTCTCCAGCCCCTGAAGCCACGATAGTTCTCTATCGGGATGAACCTGTCCCCCATAAGGCTCTCGAGGAGAGCACCGTGCATCCCCGTTATTCTGGTCACAATATAAAGGGGTATGATCAAGCCCTCGTATGCTGTGAGGAGCGCTAGGGGGACATACGCTCTACGGACGAGAGTATTGCCTGTATAGGCGAATATGAGGGGGATTAGTAGGCTGAGCAAGGCTATGATCATTGAGATTGATAGGTGGAGCTTCTCGGCCTCAGGCTCCCTAGGGTGGGCGAAGCCGAAGCTCCTCGAGCCACCTGTGAGGAGGGGAGGTATAATATACTTGTCTGTGATAGAGGGTGTCAGTATCCAAGCTAGATAGGAGAGGACTAGCAGTGCCAGCGTATAGAAGGGCTTGACCGCGTGGTAGTAGAGTAGTATCAGTGATAGAAGCAGTAGCACAGCGAGGAACAAATACATGTCTATCTTTATACCGTTCAGTATGTCTTCGAACTTGCTCTTCCTTTCCCACAACAGTATAGAGGTGATATTTGATACTGTAAGGAACAAGAGTAGGGCCGCGAAATTATAGATCATAATAACAGCGATATAGGTGCTCATTGGGAGTGTCAGGAAGAACATCCTCTCTGCAAGAAGAGATAAGCTAAACATGCCGAGAGGAATAATGATCCGTGGCCATGGACTATGATACGATGTCTCTAGATAGATTATGAGAAGAGTAGCCGGGAGAAGACTGAGAAACCCTATGTCCCACCGGAGAATCCCTGAGTGATAGACGAGTATATATAGAAAGAAGAAGAGGACAACCCCCTCGAACAGCCTGAACCACTTGTTAGCGAACACCCTGTCAAGCATAGACATATGCTCTTCCAACTCCGCTACACAGTATTTATTCTATTCAATACTATAATATCTTTGATCAGGCGAATAACCTATTAAACAAGACGCAGTGCTACTAGGGTGCTCTGAACTTGTACGTTGAGAGTATCGTGGGTCTAGGGAAGATAAGAGCGGTCATACATGATCATCTCCATGGAGAGATACCTGTTAACGATATAGAGTACAGAATAATAGAGACACCAGTCTTCAATAGGTTACACCATATTAAACAGTTGTCAGCGACATACATGGTCTATCCTGCCGCTAAGCATAGTAGATGGGAGCACAGTCTTGGAGCGATGCATGTTGCGGGAATGATCGCGAAGGCGACGCTTCGAAGCATAGATCTAGAGAAATTTTTTGATACGAATAAACTGGGCCTGTTGAGAAAACTGGTTGAAGACAACAAGATCTTCCGTGGCCGAGAATACGTTGCACGGGATTGGAAAGGTTTTCTCGAAGCCATATATGTCCAGACAATGAGGCTGGCCGGCCTGCTCCACGATATAGCTCATTATCCCTATAGCCACACCGTAGAGGAAGCGATAGATGGTAAGGGATTACACGAAGAAATGGGAGCCAAGCTGATCCTCTCATGGAAGAGGCTGAAGAAAATACTTGTCGAGGCAGACATAATGACGGAGAATGGTATAGGTTTGACGCCCGAGCATATCGTCGTGGTGCTACAGCCAGACAAGTACAGGGAACTAAGGGAAAGCCTGTTATTCAATGAGAACGCCTACCGTGTACTCCATATGATAATATCATCGCCTGTGGACGCGGATAGGCTGGACTATCTCCTACGAGACGCTCTAATGACTGGTCTCAGCTACGGAGAAGTAGAGCTTGAACGAATAATATACTCGATGAGAATAGATCATGAAGGACAAAACATAGTCTTCGACGCCAAGGCCCTGCCAGCCCTAGAATCTTTCATGAGCGGGAGGCTCCTCATGTATCGCCAAGTATACTATCACCACAAAGTCGTCCTCTACTCAGAGATGCTTAGAAGACTCATCGAGAGAGCTCTTCTATATGAGGAGCGTACAGGCGAGAAACTGCTCGGTAAACCTCTGAGAGAATTATTGCTGGAGAAATACGTTGAGAACTTATTGGATCAGCCGCTGAGCATGACAGATGAGCTCATAATGAGGCTAGTGCTGAGAGCGTCAAGTCAGAGAAGGGATCCTAAGATGAGATACTATGCTAGAGCCTTCATAGATAGGGAGATTATGCCGTTCACACTGTTCAAGAGAGATATTGAGATCAGGAACTACATGAAGTCCCTGGGAAACGCGGCTAAACACATTTTCGCTCATCGCGGTCTTGTTGAGGAGAAGTTCGAGGAGGAGAGCAGGGGATGGCATCTAATAGTGTCTCATATCAGGTATCATGGTGTCAAACCTGAAAACATACTGGTCGATACAGGGGATGGTCTTAAACTACTCGAGGAGGTAAGCGACTATATTGCGTGGCTTGCCCAGTACTATGAGAACCTAAAGCTACCGTACATGTATATTTACTGCGACGATGAGAGTCTTATGAGGAGACTCAAAAACGATCTATTGGAGAGAAGAAGAGTGATCATCTGGGCAAGAGAGTTATTGAGGAAAGTTGTCAAGGAATTAGAGCTCATGGGGATATAGGTATCGGGATTGTTTTGGGAAAAAGAGTGTGGGAATTTATCATTTCTTCTTGAATATGCCGTAGGTCGAGGCGATTGCCAGACCTAGAACTACCAGTAATATGATCAGGTCTGCGTAGAGGGTTGGTGTTAATCCGTTAATTTTGGATGTTATGTTTCCGACGATACCATTACTGCTTGTCTCTATATTGTTTTTGATCTCCTTGGCTACATTATTTATCAGGGATTCTAGGCTTGATGTTTTAGAGTTGATAGTGTCTTGTAGGCTTGTCAGCGTCGTCTTTATAGTGGATAACATCGTGTTGGCCTTGTTCATCTCGCTTAGTACTTCCTGGTTGCTGCTCAGGATCTTCTGGGTCTCCTGGCTCAGAGATGAGAGGATAAGATTGGCTAGTTTCTCTAGGTTCTGCTTCGTGGCGAGCTCTGGGTAGTAGTAGACACGGATATCCTTAACAAGAGTATTGCCGGCCTCATCAACGGCTTTGAAAACTATCTTGTTCATGCCTGTCTGGAGATTAACTGTTATTGTGAACGACCCGTCACTTCCAAGCTTCACCTGCTCGCCGTTCACCCATAGTTTTAATGCATCAACGGCTTTACCGTTAATGGTCAGAGTCGGGCTCGTAACTAGGCTACCATCAGCTACGTTCTCCAGCTCTATAACGGGGGGCTTTGTATCAACTGTTATGGTTACTGTTGCAGGATCTCCTATGTTTCCTGATATATCTACTGCCCTAACTGTTATGACGTGTTTTCCATCTGCGAGGCCCTTGGCAGTAAATGACGTCCCGGATAC
>JALWQP010000068.1 GCA_027083045.1 Desulfurococcales archaeon | reverse complement strand
GAGTTATAGTAAGTAGAAATATAATGGGTTGTTGAACCTAAGTGATATCTTCTTTAAGGTTCTTGAATCCTTTATTGTCGCTATTGCGGTTTAGATAGTGCTGATGCGTGAATTATCGATAATGGTTCATTTGATGGTAGTATTAAGAAGGCTAGGAAAAGATTCAATGGTGGTTTAAAGTACATTGATCTTGGAGGAATTGATACCTGTAACCTAGCCTACTTCTACGTAGTTTGAACGGGCTTGAGATAAAACTGCCATGCTTGCTCTAACAACGATGTTATTATGTAAGGTGCGATTTTAGTGAGCTTGTATATTGGCTTAGTAAGCTTAGAAGGATATTCTAAAATAGTTTTATAGTGGGCTCTATACTCGTTAATGGTTGTAGTGGGAGTCTTAATGTCAGTTGTTACTGCGTTAATCCCATTGAGTAGGGTTAAGCCTTTCCGCATTGTTAAGAATACTACTGAGGATATTCTTCAGTCCTTAATGAGCATGGTTGGGGAGCTTAAGAGGATTCTCACTAGGTACATACTATGCTTAAGGCTTAGGTGGTGGAGGTTTAGTCATGAATGAGTGCTCTTTGCAGGTATGTCCTAGGATTTGGGATCCCTGCTATCTCGCATCAGGCCTTCTATTGCGAATAAATAGAGTGGTTGACTATAGTTCTTGATGGTGGTGCCGCTGTGAAGAGAATGGCTATATTTATCGTGAACTACAATGGTTTGTCTGGTCTTGGTGAATTGTTTCTCGAGTCTCTTGAGTCTTTCTCTATGGTTGCTCAGCGGTTTGGGGGTGTTGATGTTTGGTTTGTTGATAATGGTTCTTGCGATGGTAGTGTTGAGGAGGTTAGGAGGAGGTTTGGCGGTGATTTTAGGTATGTTGTTTTTGGGAGGAATGTTGGTTATGGCGGTGCTTGTAATTTAGCCTACACCTACGCTGTTCGCAGGGGCTTGAGGTATACCTACTATGTTTGTTCTAATAATGATATTGTTGTGCATAGCAGTGGTTTTGCCGAGCTTATGTACTGGCTAGATAAGCTTGAGAAAGCGTTCCCGAAAGGCTTCATAGCAGGCCCCATACTCGTTAGCGGCTATGGTGGAGGCCTTGATACTGGCTGTTACTATGTTGACTCCATGGGTAGGGTCTGGCCCTTTAGCCTTGTTGCCAATAGAGCTGAGAAACTTGCTCAGTTCCTAATGGGTGCGCCGATCCCTGTAAGTTTTGTTGATGGAGCATTCATGGTGTTTCATCGAAAAGCTATTGAGAAAGCCAGGTTTAACCCTGGGCTCTTCCTCTATAACGAGGACGTGGAGGTGTGTCTCAGGGCATGGCTCTACGGAATACCTTCGCTGCTCATCCCAGTAGTACTAGGTGAGCATTACCGTAGCTCCTCAACCAGCAAATACGAGCTACTCTCAACATACCTGAAGACAAGGAACACCATATACACTATGTATCAATACTTTGGAGCCGGGAGACTACTGGGTGTATTACTGCACTACCTATGGATTCTCACAGAAAATCTTTGTCTAAGTATTGCCGGGAAACCGGGCAAGGAAAGACTAGTCCTGTCAAAATCTATCCTACGGGGAATCCTAGATGCTATAAGTCTAAGCCATAAGAGCAAAACAATTATTGATGATGTAAAACATGCTCACCCGCCTCTAATCAATCTATCCTTCAAAACATTATTTCCCCGAAGACTAGGTGCTAGATTTGCACAGGATAGGATTAAAGAGATTGTACTACACCATATGGAGCGCTGGGTACGGAGAAGGTCGATGACTCGACACAGCAGGGATTGTGCCTAGACGGACAGGGGATGCGTGGATATCGGCAGGCACAATAATTTATAACATAATAGTTTATTGTAGTCCACAGTATATTACTTAAGCATAGGGTGTATTGGGAGCTTGAAGGGTATTTTGCTTCACGGCGGCTTTGGTACCAGGCTAAGGCCTCTAACTCATACCGGTCCTAAGCAATTAATAAGGGTTGCCGGTAAGCCTGTGTCTCAGTGGGCTCTCGAGGATTTAAGAGATGCTGGTATCCACGAGGTTGCAGTTGTGCTGGGCGAGCTTGGCCCTGAGCGTGTTGTGGAGTATTATGGTGACGGTTCAAGGCTTGGGTTGAAGCTAACGTATATCTACCAGGGCTACCCTTACGGTCTTGCTCACGCTGTCTACACGGCCAAGGACTTCGTTGGCGATGAACCTTTCGTTGTTTATCTCGGCGACAATGTTCTGACGGAGGGGATCGGGGAGTATGTTAGGAGGTTTGAGGAGAGCGGTGCTGATGCAATGGTTCTCCTAGCCAAAGTACCTAACCCGCAAAGGTTTGGTGTTGCTAAGTTCGATGAGAAGGGTAGGCTCGTGGGACTCGTAGAGAAGCCGAAGCTGCCTCCGAGCGATTACGCGTTAGTGGGGATATACTTCTTCAGACCACCCCACATCTTCAGAGCTATTGAAACGCTTAAGCCGAGCTGGCGTGGAGAGCTAGAGATCACGGATGCCATTCAGAAGCTTATTGATTGGGGTTTGAGGGTGGAGTACGCTATTGTTAGGGGTTGGTGGAAGGACACGGGTACGCCTAAAGACATACTGGAGGCTAATCGTTTACTCCTAGACTACAAGTACCCTGGAACGATCATTAAGGGTATGGTAGAGGATGATGCGAGGATCGAGGGAAGAGTATATGTTGATGAGGGCGCGGTTATAAGATCTGGAAGTGTTGTGAGAGGCCCTGCATATATCGGTAGAAATACCATTATAGGCTCAAACACCTATGTCGGCCCCTATACAAGTATTGGCTATAACTGTCGACTAGTAAATGTTGAGATAGAAAATAGCGTGATAATGGACAATGTTACATTAGAAGATATAGGTGAAAGAATAACTGGCAGTCTCATCGGATCTAATGTAAGAATTAGACGCAGGAATACGAGGCCGAAGGGAATACGATTCATTATCGGTGAACATGCGGTAATAGAATGGTAATAGTGAATAAGCATATCGTTCCGTAATATGGAAGTATACTTTACCAAGCACGTACTCGAGAAGCTGGAAAACAATCTTCGATCACTAGGAATATAGAAGGAGAATATAGTAGCTGTTATCATGAAACCAGATGAACCAGTCTATGACGCTCTTACCGATAGGTATGTGGCAGTGAACTATGCTAGGAACCCAGCAATAGTTTTTGAGAAAGAAGGCGACAGGATAACAGTGGTCACAGTCATAGAAGGAGGATAGGTAGATGGATCTAGTATTAAAGTACTATCCAGATACCGATGTCCTCGTAATAGAGCTGGGGAAATACGGGATCGTGGATGAGGAATGGCTTGGCAACGACATAGTAGTAGGATATAGATATAGTGAAAAACAAGAGAATAGCTAGGATAGAAATACGTTATGCATCAAAAAGAGGATTGGTGAACATAGTGAAAGAACTCGCAAAAACCAGGAAACCTTTTAGAACACACTAAAAACTACCCTCACATAAACTATAAATGAAAACCGCATGCCTATCAAGGTGTCTTATCCTATGAGGTTCCTTGTTACTGGTGGAGCAGGTTTCATGGGAAGCAACTTTGTCCGCTACATCCTCACCAAGTATAATGACTCCATGATCATTGTTTATGACAAGCTTACATACGCTGGCAGGCTCGAAAACCTCCACGACATGAAGAATAACCCAGGGCTCAAATTCGTTAAAGCGGACATATGTGATGAGGAGAAACTAATGAAAGTGGTCAAGGAGTTTCAGCCTGACGTTATAGTTAATTTTGCTGCTGAGACACATGTGGATCGCAGCATTAATGAGCCGGCGCCTTTCCTCAAAACAAACGTTTATGGCGTATTCAATATCCTTGAGACCGCTAGAAGATTGGAGGTTCCATTAGTTGTTCATATTAGTACTGATGAGGTTTATGGCGATCTCTGGGGGAAAGAGCCAGCTGATGAAGAGGCCCCGTTCAAACCTAGTAGTCCTTATTCTGCGAGCAAGGCTTCTGGTGACCTGCTTTGCCAGGCTTACTGGAGGACGTATAGGTTGCCAGTAATAATAGTTAGGCCATCGAATAACTATGGTCCATACCAGTATCCTGAGAAGTTTATACCCAAGATAATTATACGTGCTCTCCATGACAAACCCATACCAATCTATGGTAGGGGTGAACAGGTGAGGGACTGGCTGTACGTTGAAGACTTTGCTGAAGCACTAGACATAGTGATAAATAAGGGATCCAAGGGCGAGGCATACAACATGCCTGGATTTAATGAGAGGAAGAATCTAGAAGTGGTGGAGACAATACTCAAGCTAATGGGTAAACCATTAACACTTATAAAACACGTAGAGGATCGGCCAGGACATGATCGGAAATATGCTATGAAAGGAGACAAGATACTAGCACTAGGATGGAAACCAAAAACACCATGGATTAAAGGCCTTGAGAAAACCATTAAATGGTACATCGAGAACGAGTGGTGGTGGAAGCCCTTGCTAAGCGATGATTATTTCAGACTCGATACACCATGGAAGAAGAGGTGAGCCTTATAGTGAAGATCCTCGTAACTGGCGGAAGCGGACTACTCGGTAGTAAACTCGTCGAAGAACTATTGTCTAGGAATTACGAGGTAATAGCCCTATATAATCGGAACCCTATACCAGTTGACCATGAAAAACTAGTTAAGGTAAGACTAGACATAGTTGATAAAACATCCCTAGAAGACCTCATACTGAAGACTAGGCCCAACGTGATAATTCATTCTGCAGCATATACAGATGTTGATGGCTGTGAACGAAATAAAACGTATGCTTGGAGAGTTAACGTGGAGGCTACACGTAGTATTGTACGTGCAGCGCGTGTAGTTAAGTCACACCTAATCTATGTTTCAACAGACTACGTATTTAATGGCGAAAAAGGACTATACGGGGAAAACGATACCCCTAACCCCGTAAACTATTACGGGCTAACCAAGCTAGTTGGAGAAGAACTCGTACGTACAAGCGATCTACTATACACGATTGTCCGGCCAAGCGCTATCTACGGTGTAGGTGGGAGTAAGAAGAGCTTCGCAGAATACGTCGCCGAAAAACTATCCAGAGGAGAAAAAATACGTGCACTAGTAGACCAATATGTTTCGCCAACACATAATACCCTACTAGCAATGGCTGTAGCCGAGATAGTTGAGATGAGGCCTATGGGTGTCTTACACGTTGCTGGCGAGAGAATGAACCGCTACCAGTTCGCAACCAAGATAGCGGAAGCCTTGGGACTACCAGTAGAACTAGTAGAGAAGGCAAGCATCAAAGACATGAAGCACTGGATAGCCAAAAGACCAAGAGACTCAAGCTTAGACACCAGCAAAGCCAAGAGTCTACTCAAGACAAAATTCTATGACACCAAGCTAGCATTAGAGCTATTCAAACAAGAATGGCTAGGAGCGAAGAATAGGTGAGACCCCGTGCCCTTGAAGGATAAGGTCAAAGAACTCTGGTTACCTGGCATGAAGCTGGCAGAAATAGAAAGGTTTGTTGACGAACGTGGTTTGTTTCACGAGCTTATGAGAAGTGATTGGAGAGAACTCCTAGGAAACGATGTTATAGTCCAAGTGAACATGTCTGTAACTTATCCCGGGATCATACGTGCATGGCATCGTCATCTACGTGGGCAAGTGGACTACTTCTTTGTAGCTAGAGGCTCTGCAAAAATATGTGCATATGATGATGAAACGAAACACCTAGTGGAAGTAGTGCTAAGTGATGCCAAGCCGCAAATACTAAGGGTTCCGGGACACTACTGGCATGGATTTAAAGCACTAGGAATAGAGCC
>JALWQP010000067.1:294-5920 GCA_027083045.1 Desulfurococcales archaeon | reverse complement strand
CTGGTTAAGGATATATTTTCTTCCCAAAACCGTTTCTTGTCGATGAATTATCGTATATCTCCTTGACCCTGAACAAGAGAGCTGGATAATTGCTTCTCCCACTATGTGGTTTATGAAAAATGTCGTGGAAAGCATTCAGGAACCTCTTATAAGGATTGTTGTCGTCCACTATTATCTCTACAAGTGTTCGGACCTCATAACTGGTAGTTGGAGGGGTATAGAAGAGAAGAGTTGCTTCCCGATTGAATTTTAGGTTTTCCCATGTGTGATTGAACCCCATCTCTAGGCCTCCTATAAGTGTTGAATCGATTTTCTCATCAATATAGAATTCGTTGCAAAGAAGACATGCAGCTTTCCTAGGATCAAGTATTTCTCCATAAGCGTATTTCTCGGCTTTCTCAACATATTCAAGAATGTATCTTTTCTTCGGAACCGGGCCGACCATTTTAACACTACCGTTAGGCCCAGCCGGGCCATACGTTATCACTACTGGCGTCGCCCTCGTAAAACCCAGCATAAAGACATCCATCCCGACGCTACCTTCACATATTCTTTTCAATAGTTCTTTTCTTTCCTGAAAGAAGTATTTCCAGAACTTGGTTATCCCCGTGTTAGTCATTTGTGTCGCCAATAATTTTGTAGTGCTTAGATACGCTATAATTAAATATTGCTGTAATAGTTAGATATGTTTTTGTAATGATTTCAGGGTACTAATATATTAGGTTAGTACATATATAATATCTATATTGAGGAAAACCGGAGGACAAACACCATGAGGTACAAAGTAGACGAGAAAGACATGAAGATAATCGATATGCTGACGGAGAACGGGAGAATACCATACACCGAGATAGCCCAGAAAGTAGGCATAAGCGATGTAGCCGTCATAAAGAGGATAAGGAAACTAGAGGAAATAGGTGTTATCAAGAAGTTCACGATCCTAGTAGACCCGAAGACTCTTGGATACAATGTAGTAGCCATTGTAGGCGTGGATACCGAGCCAGAGAAACTATTCGATATCATAAGGGAGCTGAAGAAATTCAAGCAGGTGAAATACATAGCGATAACAAGCGGAGACCATGACATCATGACCGTCATATGGGCGAAAGACCAAAGGGAATACGCCGAGATACACGACAAAATCATGGGCATGCCGGGCGTCAAAAGGGTTTGCCCTGCTATTATCCAGGAGAATATCTACGGAGATATATGTCTCTAGCTTGGAGATATATGTCTCTAGCTTATCAAAGCAGTAACCCTGGTGGTGGACGGGTTGCTCGGCACACGTAAACTGTATTATGAAGATCAGTATATGAAGGAGTTCGAAGCGATAGTGGTTGATGCATGGAGCAAGGATGACAAGATCTGCGTAGTGCTTGACCAGACATGCTTCTATCCTGGTGGTGGAGGTCAGCCCTGCGATACCGGTGTCCTTGTAGGTGATGGATGGCGCCTAATTGTAGAGAAAACGTATCTTGATGGCGACAGGATAGTTCACGAGGGAGTATTAGAGGGAAGGATGCCAAAAATAGGCGATACGGTTCATGGAGCATTAGACTGGGATAGAAGATATAGGCTCATGAGGATGCATACAGCTGCCCATATTATTGGGTGTGTTGTTAAGAAGCTATTCAACGCTAGATTTGCTGGCGGAGCCATTGGTGTTGATTATAGCTATGACGATTATACAGCGCGGATTAAGCGTAGCGATCTGCCTAGAATCGAGGAGGAAGCAAATAAGATCGTTGAGGCTGGTCTTCGACACATAGTGCGAGTCATGGACAGAGATGAAGCTGAGAAGTACTTGGAAAGATTCGGCGAGAGGCTTACCGAGCTCCACGAGGGGTTGAAGAGGATCAGGATATTAGAGATCGAGGATCTATGCGCTTTCCCGTGCGGCGGAACACATGCGGCTAATACCAAGGAGGTCGGGAGAATAAAGTTGTTGAAAAGGGAAAGTAAGGGCAGAGGTATTACTCGGATAAGATACACTATTGAGCCCTGATCTTCCTGATAGGCCATAGTATGAGATCCATGAGAGCCTTAACTGTTTGTTCTACGACGAATTTTATCCCATCCCATAGCCCTTTTTCCTCCGTTATTTTTACAGCTCTAGCCCAGTCTATCTTGGCCACGATATAGGTTAGCAGGAGCGATATAATGATCAGGGCTGGCACTATGATATACCATGGAGCTTTTCCACCATTACCGATAAGCCATGATACCGTGTAGCCGAAATAAACAGCTGTTCCCGTTATAACTATTTTTCCGGCCAACAAAGCTATGAAGAACTTGGGGAGATCGTATCTCATCGCGCCGAGAGGAACATATAATATGTCGTCGGGGAGCGGGAGCGCCGCGAACAAGAAAACTGCGAGAAATACGCTCTGCCGGCTGATCCTTATGAATACCTCCATGTTCTTTTTCATATTATTGGGTATCAGTTTCCTTATCCCTACTCCGAAGTAGTAAACTATCACTTTTCCAACTGCAGCTCCTAGGCCTCCCGCTAGGGTTATGAGGAGATTGGTTATGGGGTCCTGGATTGTTCCACTATAGAGTATGATGAAGATAAGATACGGTATGGTGCTGTACGGTATGGCGTTTCCTAGTAGGGAGACAAGGAATACTCCTAGGACACCGTATTGTGATATGATGCTCCATAATATGTTTCCTATGTCTGTCAATCTGCATTACCACTTGCTTCTATCCACTGTTCAAACTGTAATTCAAAGTCAAGAATATTAAGCCGTTGTTAGTTAATATATGAATTGAGAGAGAGTGTTAGGTTAGCCTAACATTTTTCTTACGGAAAGGTGGACGAAGTGAACGCGTACAGCCGAACAGTAGTGCTGGAAGAACTGCCTAGCGGTAGTAGGGCGAGAATAGTCGAGATCATAGGTAGGGGTGGATGGATATACAGGTTATACCAGATGGGGTTAACTCCGGGCGTCATAGTCGACGTTGTAATGAACATTGGAAGAGGCCCCATCATAATCAGGGTAATGGGCGTCGAAGTAGCTATTGGAAGAGGGATCGCGAGGAGGATAATCGTTGAGCCGATCAACACATAAGAAAGAATATGAGATAGCCATAATAGGGCAGCCGAATGTTGGTAAGTCAACACTATTCAATATACTAACTGGTAGAAAAGCACGCGTCGCCAACTGGCCTGGCGTGACCGTAGAGGTTCATGCGGGAGAAACGGATTTTAATGGAAGCAGAATTAAGCTCATAGATCTTCCAGGAATCTATGGTTTCTCGACACTCTCCCTGGAGGAACGGATAGCTAGAAACTATATTTTGAGCGGGCGCCCCGACGCCGTAATAGTACTTGTGGATAGCCTTAATCCCGAGCGGACAATGTATCTCGCCATCCAGGCACTAGAAATGACGGAGAAGGTAGTCATAGGTTTCACAAAAAGCGACGCAGCCCATGCGCACGGTGTCCACATAAACTATGACCTGATATCGAAAAGGCTTGGCGTGCCAGTGGTTCCAGTTTCGGCGGCGACACTGCGTGGCATCCGTAGTTTACTGAGAACAACTATAGATGTTGCGCAGGGGAGAACAGGTAGGAAAAAACCACTTAGAATAGATTATGGGGAGCTAGAACCCTATGTATCCTCTGTGGAGTCTCTTCTCAAACAATATGAGGATCGAATGGAGTATCCGATCAGGTGGACGGCTCTGAGATTATTGGAGGGAGATAATGACCTCTACAAGTACGTCAGAGGAGTATGCGGCGAGGATATTGCTGAGGAGATTGCAAAGGTAAGGGAGGAGATAAAGAGGATCTTCCATCGTGACCCGGCTGAGCTTCTAGCTAAGAAAAGATTCGAGTACCTCCAGAGAATACTGGGAGATGCCATTGTTAGGCTAGAGATAAAGAAAGGAGGCTTCGAGCGGTTTACAAGACTCTTCTACAGGCCATTCATAGGCCCGGTTCTCAGCCTCACTATACTTCTAGGCATGTTTATGATCGCGTTCACAATCAATACAGGGTTTCCCTTAAATATCCTGCTTGATTCCCTAGGAATGCATGACGCGGCCTCTGCGGTTGAGGAGTACAGTATTGGGGGACTCATGGAGAAACTCTTCTCATGGATCAGCTCCTGGATAATCAATAGCTTTGGCGAGTCATGGTTAACAGACCTTGTGGCAAACGGGATAATCAGTGGTGTGGGTAGCGTCCTGATATTCCTTCCCCTCATAATGATTGTCAGCCTCTTCCTAGCAATACTGGAGGATTCAGGCATTGCTCCCCGCATGGCGGTCAGTCTCCACGGTCCTCTTTCAAAGATAGGCGTGTCAGGCCACGCAATATTCCCCATGACTATGAGTCTCGGATGCAATGTCCCCGCCATACTCGCTACAAGAGCTATTCCAAGTAGGTCCGAGAGACTACGATTACTTATGACACTACCGTTCATACCGTGTCAGGCCCGGCTTGTCGTCATACTTGCGTTCGCGTCAAGCCTTGTAAGTGGTTATGGGGCACTACTCGTGGTTCTCGGCTACTCTGCAGCATTTCTTGCTTTTGCAGTTGTAAATAAGATCCTCTATATATATGAGAAGAAAAAGACTGGCAGGAAGGAGCCCGAGATAGTATTGGAGCTCCCGCCAATACATAGGCCTCTCGGGAAAGTTTTATGGTGGCATGTATGGGATAATAGCAAGCATTTCCTGAAGAAAGCAGGTACAATCATATTTAGCCTAAGTATTCTTATCTGGTTCCTCGTCAATGTTTCTCCGAGCCTAGCCCTTACTGATGATCCTGGTGAGAGCTTAGCAGCTGTTTTCTCTCACTACTTATCCCCAATAGTATATCCTATAGGGATAGAGCCGGGCAAGGCTTGGATAATTGCCTTCGCACTACTCATCGGGTTTATCGCTAAGGAGGCAGTTATTGAGACCTTGACGATCCTGACGGGCACTGCTTCACCACAGCAAGCGCTCACGCTCCTAGGTCTTACAGCGTCACAGCTATCAGCTCTCACTGTTTTCGTCGTCCTCTATGTTCCTTGCATAGCAACAATCGCAGTGATATACAGCGAGTCAAGAAGTGTAAGGCACACACTAGCCACTATTGCTTTGATGTTGGGCGTCGCCTATGTCGCCATGTTGATAACGTATGGTTTATCACTGATCATATAGAAGAATTATCTCTTAGACCGAGGAACAACATTCTAAACAATGGTATGGATATGGGTTGATAATGTCTTGACAGACAGAAGACGAAGAGGGTTCAGTCACGAGAGAGACCTATTAATGAAGCTGTGGAAGAAAGGCTTCGCCGTAATGCGTGCGCCCGCTAGTGGTGCTAGGGCGAGGAGGTTCGCCGTTCCGGACGTCGTGGCAATAAGGAATGGCGTCGTCCTAGCGTTCGAGGTCAAAACCATGCGTGAAGAGCGTGACCTCTATGTTCCTGGAAACCAAGTATCTAAGCTTATGGAGTTTGTCAAGAGGAGTAGCGGCTATGCCTTTATTGCTGTTAAGGTCGTTGGACATGGGACGGGGTGGAGATTCATACCTATAGATAAGATCGAGAAAACACCGGCCGGGAACTACAAGGTTTCTGTTAAGTTATTTTCTTCAGGGCTGAGTATCAGGGACCTGGTAGTAT
>JALWQP010000067.1:0-284 GCA_027083045.1 Desulfurococcales archaeon | reverse complement strand
CTGAGAAGCACAAGAGTATTGACGAATTCTTCTTAAAATAATCATTTCAATTCATTATATGCATCCATAAATTTGTGACTAAAACACTTACAATTTCTCGTATTAAAGACTGTTGGTTAAGGTATTTATAAACTGTTACAATCTCTTATAATGTATTTAAGCCCACGAGGTGGGATTATCGTGGGTGAAATAACAGCTGAGTACTGGAAAAGAAGAGGGTTCATCCTAGCAGCAATAGGCTCAGCGACCGGTTTGGGAAACATATGGGTTCACCTCTTTATATG
>JALWQP010000066.1 GCA_027083045.1 Desulfurococcales archaeon | reverse complement strand
GATGGAAGCTTTACTTTAAGGCCCGAGTTCTCTATGTCCATGTAAATATTATCGCTGCCTATCCTTAACCTAGGCATTCCCGTCTCCTTAGTCTTCCCCTCAACGACTACTCCTCCGCCCTCTTGCTTAACACTGATGCTTGAGGAATCTATCTTCATCTCTAGGTCGTAGTGATCGCCCGTGAAAACCTTCACTATGTTAACAGGTATCTCCTTCGTAGCTATGCGTGGGAGCTTCTGAAGAGCAGATACGAGCTTAGCGCCGCCCAGCATAGCGGCATCCACGATCTTGTTAACTATATCCTCCACCGCAAGCCCTATGTCGGGTGGTGGTGGGTGCTTCTCGGCCAGGGTCTTAACCCAGAAGACATCATGTCCTCTCATCATTATTATTGGTTGTAGCTTGTTCGGTGCCTCGACTATTATGACGTCTTTAACCATTTTTAGAACATGTTTTAGTTTCTCGGGATCAATGTCTTTGTCGAAGTAGGCCTTAATACAATCCTTGACTATGAGTTCTCTTCCACTACCGTATGCTTCGTCAACGATCTCTTTAGTGATATAGCATTTCCCCATATCACCGATTATAATGGGCGGTAATTCCCTCTTCTTAGAAGGGGTTTCTTTATGTACATTGATCCCCTCACCCGATAACAAGTACTTCAACGCCTTGTAGACTTGTTCCCCCTCGCTTGTCAGCCTGTATCTTCCATCATCGGTTTTCTCGACCAGGTCTCCCAGGCTTCGTAGATGAAAGGCGAAGGTCCCACTGTCCTCTATCCCAATGTTTTTCATTAGCTCGCTATACGTCATCTCCCCTTTCTCGCCCAGCAGTAGTATTATTCTCCTCCTGGCCCAGTGGCTGAGGGCTCTGATCCTCTTCTCGATCTTCTCGTCTTCCCTATACTCGGCCACTCGTATCACCTGTATACTCCTTTGTTTGTTGATTCTTAATATGGAAGCTGTTGAGTCTTGTACTCCCCTAATCTATAGTGGTTGTGGAGCGTTATCGGTAATCTTGTTCTCATGGGCTGGAGAGTCAGTTTTATAAGGCAAGTACACTATATCAAATTCCGATATATCGGGAGGCGATATATCATGAGAATTATGGATACAATTGTGAAACATGCCGGAATAATACTAGTCATATGGATAATCATAGCCCTGATATCCGCGCCAGCAACAACAAATTTGAATAAGATAACGGAGTTCAACGCCCAGAGAATGCTCCCAAACGGTACGGAGGCCATACAAGCGAATAATCTACTAGCCAAAATAAGGGGATCGACGGCGAACGGGATGGCTGCAATAGCCTACGATGTCATACTGGTGTCCGGTATAAACACGAATGATACAGGGCTACTGAGCTGGGACCACGTATTCATTGAAAGGGTTAAACCATATGTTAAAGACTATGTGAGTCCCTACCGTGTAGCTAATGAGGCAATAGCTGATGTCATACCGAAGATAAACAACACAGCTGAGAGGATCTTCGAGGGAGTAAATGAGTCCTATATCATGTTGAGCCAGCTCTACAGCCATAGATACGAGATCATACACGGCATCGACATGTTGTCTAGACAACTCCACATGCTGAGAGAAACAGCTGATCAACTATATGATAACAGGACAATGATAAGAGAAAGGACAAAACAGCTCCTAGCCAACCTAACCATGCTTAAGCAAGCCTACAATAAGTCCTGCATCGGATACAAGGCGAGCATTGAAGGACTCGAGAAACTCCTGGCATACTACCCCGAGATAAGGAAAGCCCTTGTTATGGGCGATACCCTCTACCACGAACTATACGTGGAGGAGACCAGGATCTATGCATCAATGCTCATGTTGAATAAGACAATAACGGGGCTTAACAAACTCTTCTACAACATGAGCACAACATACGATGTAGCAGTATTTAATACCATTAGGATATACTACCTGTTAAGATACCATACAGATGCTTTCACTCGTGGGCTCAGCCAAGCAGACATCATGATAGTACTTAATCTAACCAAAGATGTATCCCCGAAAATCAGCCCATCGATGATATCAGGTATATACTATACCGTAGTAAAAATGTATGAGAACCCCGAAAATCTCACGCTCCAGGACCTATACTCGCTTACATCGAGGATGCTTCTAAAAGAGGCCCCGTCATCATTAGATCCCGAAGACAAGGTTGCAGTAGAACTATTCATTGACAATTACTCATTAAGCCTCTATAACTACACGTATAGTGAGCTCATCCGGGAAAACATTACCAACCTCGCATCACTCTACGCTACAGAGCCTGTGAAAGCACAATTACTAACAATGAAAACCATTATGGATGCCCATAAGTACGCATTACCAGTAAGCGTTACTGTCTTTGCGAAAGAATACTCCAACTATCTCGTCAGACTCGGTATTATCAGTGGAAGAGAGAAGCCACTTATCGAGGCAGCGGCAATCACTGCTTATAAGCTAGGAGAAAATCCTGAACAAAACGAGATCTCCGAGGCCGTGATAAATACTGTCGAGCCCGCAATAACTAACCAGACAAACGGTGAGTTGCCGAAAGAGGCGGTCAAAGCCTATCTAGAATCCCTGTATAATGATGGGCCTGTCAGAGAGCCAGCACTAAAAGCTCTCACGATAACATTTAGCAACATAGACATGCCTACGAACATGACAAAACTAGTACTGAAAACCATACTCTCATACGATCCAAGAGCAGAAGGCATTATCGAGTATAACCCCTATATCGCCTACAGAGCATCCGTAGAGATACTAGCAAAGATCAGTGGTCTGCCGTCAGAAATCATAGAACAAACAATCACTTTGGGACAAGACTACATCCCTGTAATAGCTGGGGCTTTACTTGAAGAAAAGCTAGCTGAGAAAACGGGCGACAAAGTCCTTGCAACAATAATTGCCAACATAATTATGGAGAATAAGGGTAAAACGAGTCTACAGGGATTTATGGAGCTGGTAAACAGATTATTCGAAAACATGAGAAACAATGCTATACTCGAAATGATTCCGAAGCCGCTCATAAAATACATTATCACGGGCACATGGTACGGCAACATCACAGATATGGAGGCCTGGAAGCTTCTCCTAGGAACACCAATAGCGTATATCGCGTATAAGGAGGGAAGCATAACTGATCCTGTTAGACTCGTCGAGATAATCAATAAGTCAGCAATAGTAAACAGCATAATTAATAATACCTATCCCAAACACCCGGATGAATACGTTGCCAGCGACGCCCTAATGCTAGAGAAAATACTCGGCGCAACAAGCAATTCGGAAATACCCATAATTAAAAAAATTGATCAGAGGAGATTGATATTATTAGTGCTCAAGTATCCTGAGAACCTTACCAGCAGAGACATAGCACTAATCCTGTACGAGATCTACTCCAACACGCTCCCGACGACTAGCACGAACGGTTTCAACAAGACGATCATAAAGGATATGATCATTAGGATAATAGGTGATGCGGAGCCTCCGAAACAAGTCATTATCGAAGAGACATTGTCTCTCCTACCGAGCAACATCAGTAGAACATCGATTGAACCAGCTATTATCGAGGCTATCGATGAGAAAAACCCCAAGCCAATATATTCTGCACTAATGGCACAGATCAATCAGACGATACTAGAGAAGGTATTGGAGGCCTTTAACAAGACATTGATAAGTCCCGACGGTAGATCATTCATCATACTCATAGATCCTAGGGGCACCGAGTTAGATCAACTTTACAGTAACGCCATGAAAGCAAAAGATATAGCAAATGAGACCTTATGGGCGATGGGATATATACCCTCATATATCGGGGTTACAGGAGACCATGTATTGGTTAAGGAGATGAAGAATGCAAGCGAGAAAGACATAGCCACTGTCAACAGGGTGTCGATGATCGCACCGTTCATCATAGCACTGATAATCATCGGCGGCGTAATTGCGGCTGGCCTGCCTTTCATAGGCATAGGGATGGCGATCCTATTGAGTCTAGCAATAATTTATCTGCTCGGCTCTCTCGGAGTCATAACCGTCACGTCATGGAGCAGAATGCTAATGATAACAACTGCCTTCGGACTTGGAATGGATTATAGCAGCTACATAGTGCTCAGGTTCAAGGAGGAGATAGCGATGCGGGACAGGAGAGAAGCCGCAAAGATAGCGATCAAGCAGACCCTGCCGGCGATTATGGCTGCTGCCAGCACAGATATCATCGGTTTCGCCGTGATGCTCCTAGCGTGGGACTTCCCGCTTCTCTCAAGCATAGGCCAGACAATACCGTTCGCAGTACTAGCAGTACTACTCGTCAGTCTAACACTTACCCCGGCACTACTAGCGTTGTTCGGCGATAAGAAGTGGTTCTGGTGGCCCCACAGGGCCGAGAAGGGAGGAGCACACTGGGCAGGCTTCAAGATTAATAAGCGCAGAGCCGCAGGCCTGATCCTTGTATCGCTTATCATCATGGCTGGTGGAGCGTACGGTCTGGTCACATTTAACGGTAGCCACGATTACAGTGTGTTTCTGCCAGCTGGCATGCCTGGATATGAGACCTATATCAAGCTTGAAAACATAATGCCTATGGGCGAGCTATTACCTGTCTATGTTGTAGGTGTAGCCAAAGATAGCGTGTTCAGCAACAAGACCTTGAACGCGCTGAGGGATCTTGCCTCAGTTATAAGCAGGATACCGGGTGTTGAGGCTGTTTATGGACCGCAGAATCCGGGCGGCAGGCCGAAGACATATTATGTCGCCAGCGACAACAGGACGTTCATGCTAGAGGTTATTATGAAGCCTAGCCCTGAGAGCAGAGAAGGGATAGAGCTCACAAAGAAGATAATTGACGCGGTGCACAGCTACCATAACCCAGTATTCGAAAAGCTACTCATAGGAGGACTTTCCGTTATCGACGTCGAGATAGAGAAGATGCTAAACCAGGACTTCTGGCACAAGATATTCCCGGTCGGCATAGCGTTGATGTGGCTCGCAATGTCCCTTAGCTTCGCCAGTATATGGGCGGGCATCATAGCAATGATAACTATCGCGGCAGGATACATGATTGGCGTGACAACAGCATCGCTCATACCAGGACTATATGGTATTCCAGCGCTCTGGTTCCTGCCATTAATGTTATTCCCGGCAGTGCTGGGGGTAGGTATGGATTATAATAGCTTCTACATGAACAGGTTCCGTGAAGAACTAGACAACACGAGGGGAAAAGACTCGTACGGGGCAGCATATCGTTCTATAAGAGCTGTAAGCCATCTCGTGATCGGCCTCGGAAGCATAGTGACAGCAACATATGCATCACTAATACTTGGGAGTAGTTGGGGGATCAAGGAGATCGGGATAGCTTTATCCGTGGGCGTACTAACGATAACAATAATGTCGGCGCTAGCATTAACCCCAGCCCTGCTGGCATTGCTTGGCAGGGCGGCGTGGTGGCCTTATTCGAGGAGGTGGAAATCGAGTGAAATTAACACGGATAAGTAGGGCAGTAATTCTTTTTATAATATATAAGTACAGGCCTCACGGCTACGAGCTCATGAAGCTCATAGCCAAGATCAGTAATGGGCTCTTAACTCCGGGTCCAGGCACTATCTACCCCCTCCTATTCCTCCTTAAAAAGAGAGGACTCATCAGGGAGGTATCGGAGGAGGGGGATAGGAGGAAGAGATACGAGGTAACACAACACGGAATAGAGTTTCTAAAGGAAGTTCTCCCCAGCCTCAAGGGAGCCCTCCTTAACTTCTTGGACGTTATAGATTATTTCGAGAAAAACGAGGTATCGGGTTAAGGATATATTTTCCTCCCAAAACCGTTTCTTGTCGATGAATTATCGTATATCTCCTTGACCCTGAACAAGAGAGCTGGATAATTGCTTCTCCCACTATGTGGTTTATGAAAAATGTCGTGGAAAGCATTCAGGAACCTCT
>JALWQP010000065.1 GCA_027083045.1 Desulfurococcales archaeon | reverse complement strand
GTCAGAGCAAAGGCTCCATCAGAGCTGAGAATAAACATGGGTGACACAATCTACCTACACATCAAATGGAACAAAATACTATTGTTTGATCCAAAAACAGGCAAAGCTATAGTTTAACGAACCTAATAGTGTATTTTCCAATAATCAATTTTTCGATCATATCTCCTTCGTAATTTTCTTCATCGAAACCATAATTGGCGATCATCAAATTATTCTTCCAACAACGCTCTAATCTGAAAGAGCGCTCATCCTCTGCTCTCAGTAATGTGAACCCGTATCTAAGAATATCCCATTTCTTCCTAAGATATATTAAGCGCCTTACATGACTGTAAATATTCTTGTCCCACTTACTACTATCCCATATCATGGGTTTCCTACAATATGGGTCATGGCCTCCCTCCATACCTATCTCGTCACCATAGTATATCGAGGGGGAACCATGAATTAAGAACAAGAAGGTATATGCATCCATTAAGTCACTATACTTATCCTTTCCAGCTATACTCTTGATACGGGGAGTGTCATGGCTCCCTAGTAGATTATACATCGATAATGCGTATGGATGTCCCATCCTTAGGTATTGCTTCATGATAAGAGACACGAATTCATAGGCGGTAATCTTCTTGTATATAAAGAAGTCGATGATATATCTTCTTAAATCATAATTCATCGAAGATTCCGCCACAACCCCGTAATCATAGTATTCATTCCCCATCATCACCTCCAATATCACGGGCTTGTCTTTAACGGCAAAATAATTATAGATCTTTTTTAAAGCATCATCCGGTAAAGCATGGCCAACATCCAGCCTAAAACCGTCGACACCATATTCTGACCAATAATTCATAGTGTCAATGAGATATTCAATAACATTCTTATTATCATGATTCAGCTTGGCCATGCCCCAATAATTAAAGAATGATTCGTAGAATGGTTTCTCTGATCTAAGTGCAGGGGGTAGTTCTCCACATCCGTTCTCAATGTATCTGGATAAATTTTCAAGCAATGTGTCATCTACCTCGGATATATCGTTTACTAAAAACCTGTACCAATCCCAATATCTAGATTTTTTACCTTTTCGAATAGCCTCGATAAACATCTTTGCACAAGGAGAGGTATGATTCACTACTATGTCAAGTATAATCTTCATGTCTCGCTTATGAAGACTCCCGATAAGCCTCTTAAAATCATTAATATCGCCTAGTAGATCATCTATCTCTCTATGATCTATGACGTCATATCTATGATATGAGGGTGCTTTGTATATAGGTGTCATGTAAACAGTCTCTATCCCGAGGTTCTGGAGATATTCTAGTTTTTCGATAATTGTTCTTATGTTGCCTCCAAGATGTTGACGCAGCTTCATAATATCTGTAATATCATTACTTGATCTTCCATTAGAAGAGTTGTACTGTATTCCGTATCTGTCCGGAAATACCAGGTAATATATTGTTCCATGCCACCATTTGATATCATTATTTCTATCCTTAGGGACTATAGGAGTTTTAGAATCGATTCCATCTGCTCCAAAGACTTTTTCATTTCCGGAAACATTAAGCAAGAAAACATAGTGTTTAACATTGCAATTGATAATGGCTTGCCAGTAATCCTGAAAATTATGTGTTAATACCTTATCCATAGGCGTTATTCCTGTAGAGTTGTCGCTGCATCTGTACTTTACATTTATGAAGCTAACTTCATTTTCAACCGTATTGATTCTGATAATCGAGTGACCGGCATACCGGGTAAAATATGCTGGATCGTGTTCATCGTGTATTATTAACTCTGGATGAAAACTAGGCTCATTAAATGCTTGTTCGAACTGTTCGATACCTACTTTTGCAATCGAGGCTTCTTGGCACCAATTATCAATACAAATTTTCTCGAAAACTGGATTCTCGTGATCTAAGAAGATATCAAAGAATTCGTTAACGAAGAAATAATGATAAATATCATCTCTCAGCAGTATCTCCCTGTAACCACGATCACCTTTTCTCAATAGTTTAATTCTTCCGGGGAAAAGCGATGTGAATTCGGAGACTATGTATAAGTATCTAGTGTTTTGAGGCCACTTATAACTAATTAATACTCTGTTTCTCCCGAATCTCTTTGCACCAAGTCTTTGACGGCCTAGAATTACTAGCATTTATTATCACTTACAGAGTTTTTCAATAGTTATCATAATAAGCAACACAGCATAGATTTATATCTTCCTTTTTATTAAATTCAATCATGTAAAAATTTCTTAGGCGGTTCCTCATGAGAGCCCTTAAGGCATTGTCTAAGACGGCCGCAGTTGCAATTATTATAGCTATTATCATAGCCGGACTTGCAATATACTTTATCGCAGCACAACATGGTGCCACTACGACTACCACGACGACAACTACTATGACTACTACGACAACTACTACGACGGCGCCGCCACAGACCACGACAACCACAACACCTCCACAGACAACCACAACGCCGCCAGCAACAAGCCCAACAACTACGACAACCACTAAAACTACGACTACTACGACTGGTGCTCAGCTGGAAGTGCTACAAATTGGTACGAGTAAGATACATGTCCCTAGGGACTTCTATAACTTTGTACAGCAGGTAAGGGAGGGTAAGATAAAGGTTACAATCAATTTCTGGACTAGCATGATGCCGTTCGAAGTCAAGGGTATACAGCATGTTGTCGAGGAGTTCATGAAGGAATATCCGGGAATAACTGTCAAGTATACGGGCACAGTACAGAATATGGAGCAAGCGGTCATCGCTGGTGTAATGGCTGGAGATACGAAGAATACAGCAGACGTGTTCACATGGGCGCATGACTGGACTGGCGAACTAGCTGAGGGAGGATACATTATACCTCTAGACAAGTACCTACCACCACAGACTATATCAGATCTACAGTCCCAGTTCCTTGCAGCAGCGTTCTCCGCCGGCGTCTATAAGCTCCATGTGTATGGCCTGCCATGGGCAGGAGAAGCCATTGCTTTAGTCTATAACAAGAACATGGTGAAGAATCCACCAACAACATTTGATGAAATGAAGGCAATCATGGAGAAGTACTATAATCCTCAGAACAAGACATACGGTCTAGCATACCAGATTGACCCGTACTTCGTGTATCCATTCGTAACAGCGTTCGGTGGATTCTACTATGATGACCAGACTGGCAAGGTAGGAGTTAATTCAACAGGAACTATTGAGGGCATTAAATTCCTGCTACAGAACGTTATTAGATATGAGTACACAGGCAACCTAGGTCACGAAACACAGCTGAAAATATTCCTCGAGGGCAAGGCGCCCTTCATAATAACAGGTCCATGGGACATCCCAGCTATAAAGCAGAAAATACCAAACATCGGCGTCGTACCAATACCCAAGATAGGTGATAAGATACCACACCCGTTCTCAGGCATAAAACTATTATGGATTACCAAGATCGCAACTACTAACAAGTACAGACTGTATGCTTCACTATTGTTCGTAATGTGGTTCTCACTAAACGATGACACGCTCAAATACTTGGTCGACGAGTCAGGATTTATACCGGTAAAGATAAGCCTCGTTAAGTATATCGAGAGCCATTTGAATGACTATCCGATAGTTTCAGGTTTTATTAAGGCTATCGCGTATAGCATCCCGATGCCTAAATCGCCTAACATGGCAAAGGTGTGGGGACCTGTTGCAAACGCGCTAAACGCTATATTGACAACATATAGCGAAAAAGGACTAAATGCTGCTCTGAACATGGTTCCTCAAGCCCTTAATGAAGCACAAAAAGAAATTCTCAAGGCGCTCCAGAAATCAAGCTAATCTTTTTAATATTCCGCACCTTAGCCAACACATATTTTTAGCTATGAGGTGCTCACGATAGTGAAGAAGCCACGCAGAAACAGAAAGAAGAGCAAGCTGCAGTTGTTCCCGGTAAAAGTGGCACTTTTACTTATCCTGCCGAGCATTGTGCTTTACCTATTCTTCTCTATATGGCCTATTGTTTACTCTATCTACATAGCTTTCACCGACGCTAATGCGATAAACATTGCATCTCAGCCCAAAATAGCTGAGCTAGAGAAGATAAAGGAACATATTGTGACTTATCTCAGATCACACAAACAAGGAATTAGTGTAAAACTAAAAGAGGTAGAGGATCTGCTCAGAGAAACACTGAACAATCTTAGATCGTTTAAACAATACCTGGAAAACGCTACACCATCTACTCTTTCACAACAGAAGATAAGCGAGTATCAGAAGAAGATCGGTTTACCTCTCCAGACAGCGCTCAGCATTGTTACGAGCAACCAGACATACCTCTATCTGTACAAGAACTTTAGTGATCCTCTCAGTAAGGCATATACATCAATTAACAATATGTGGGGAAGCATCAGTAGCATTATGGGATTCAAGCTATTTCTCTCGGAAGAGGATGTTAAGCAGATAAAGGAAAAAGCCTTACCAATGATAAGTACTGCAGAGAACGAGCTCGAGAAAAGCCTAACGATCATCACCCATATAGATAAGGACTATAACGCATATATTAATAGTGTCGTAAGCGACCTTAACCATAAGATCGACCAGTTATCACTACATTTCATAGGGCTGGGCAACTTCGAAAAACTCTTTAGTGATGCGAGGTTCCCGTACTCGATACTTAAGACCCTCTTATATGTAGTCACGAGCGTACCCTTGAAGGTAGCCGTAGGCGTGCTATTAGCATTTCTGTTTTCATCACCAGCAATATATGGAAGGAAATACATGAGGGCACTACTCCTTATACCATGGGCGCTACCTGTACTACTATCGGTAACCACATGGAGAATGTTGTTTGTTCCCGGAGAAGGACCCTATGCACAAATAATGAGTGGCCTGCTGGGATACAAGTTTAACATATATACCCATGAATGGGATGCTTTCTTCGTATACAACATTGTAGAGATGTGGCTAGCGTATCCGTTCATAATGACTGTGACCATGGGAGCTATAACGGGTATACCGAAGGAACTCATTGAGGCGGCATACATTGATGGTGCTAACGTGTTCACTAGGTTTCGCAAAATAATGCTACCGCTAACCGCTAAGCCTATATTATTCGCAACATTCATGACAACAGGCGCGTCGCTCCAAGCCTTTATGGTACCATTGCTGATAAATGGGGGCGGCCCAGCAAAAACGATATACTTGCCAGGATTCCCGCCAGCTCTAGGTAATGCAAACGAGATGATAGTTCTCTACGGATACAACAGGGCATGGCTAGACCAGGAATATGGGTTATCCGCGGCAGCATACCTTATCGTTGTGGCTATCCTACTAGTATATGCTCTGATATGGTTCTACTACTTCTACAGAAAGGGTGGTAAGTGATGGCTAAGAGATTTAGTTTCAAGAAGTTCATGGGAAAAATTGTACTGACCGTACTTGGGCTACTTGTTGTATGCATAATGCTATATCCAATAACTGTTCCTATATTATCTTCACTGGTACGGGGCCAAGTTCTAGTGTCAACACCTGAGGAAGCAGCAAAGTTTGGTCTCTCGCTAGAACATTATATCCAAGCAGTAACAAATCCTCAATTCGTCTCAGCAACCATTACAAGCGTGATCGTTGCTGTAATGAACATTATATTATCTATACTGATAATTACTCCTGCGGCTTACGCGTTCTCGAGATTTAAGTTCTTCGGCAAAGACACTGTATTAGTATTATACCTTATATTCAGCCAAGTGGGAGGAGGCTTCGGTATAGCAGCTGTTATTGCACTATACGTCTTCTTGCTAAGACTTAATGCTCTCGGTATACCACTTATAGGTAACCCGTTCATTTTACCAGTGATATACACTGCCACAGCAGTTCCGTTCCAGACCTGGTTAATCAAGAACTATTTCGACTCTATGCCCAGAAGTCTTGATGAAGCTGCATTTATGGATGGAGCTAATTGGAGGCAAATTATATTCAAGGTAATTCTCCCGGCGTCAAAAGCAGCAATGATAATAATCGCTATGTTTGCGTTCATGGGAGCTTGGGGAGAATTCATTCTGGCGAGCTTTCTGAGAGTACAGACACTAGCTGCATATATATAC
>JALWQP010000064.1 GCA_027083045.1 Desulfurococcales archaeon | reverse complement strand
GGATCATGTCGAAGAAGCCCTTCATCAGCCACGTGGCCATCGGTATCTCGAGGCTCGCGCGGGCCACTATCACGAAGAAGAAACTATATAGTCTCACCATCTGATATGAGGGCAAGAACATTAGGTATAAGAAATAAATGCCTACAACCATCACACTTCCAGGGAACGCGTGGAGGAGCATGAGGAGCGCCATGAACTTCTTCCTACCGCTAAACCTTAGCCTTGACACCGCGTAGCCAGTCATGCTTCCCACGAGTGTTACCAGGAATGAGACACCTAGGGCTACGATGAGCGTGTTTAGGACAATATGCCATATATTAACCCTTATACCTCCAAATACTGCCGTCCTTCCCTCGAAGAAGAGGATCCAGTTCCTCAGCGTCGGTATGAAGTCTCTCGGATTCAGGTTCGTCACCATTTCTTTGCTGAAGCTCGAGAGGATTAGGAGGCTGTAACCAAGTATCAATGGTATTGAAAATACAAGTACAGACACAACCATGAGTATCTCTGTTTTCCTGCTCCTCAGCTCTATGTCGCGTAGCCCCGCCGACACTAGATATCACCTCTCGGCTCTTTCACCATTTTCTCGAACCCAAGTATCTTGAGGGCGAGCAGTCCTAGTATCGCTCCAACGATTACCAGTATCACTCCCGCAGCCGCTGCTAGTCCCAGATCTTTCTCTGCCGCTGTGAACGCCATATTATAGATGTAGAGCGCCCATGTCGTGCCGTAGTATCGGTTGACTAGGCCCCATTCGACTAGTAGGAATATGTGGTCGTATGTCGTGAGGAGGCTTAGCATCTGCCATGTCGTAACATATACTATGTGCCACTTGAGGAGCGGTATAAGTATGTTCTTCGTAATGCTCCAGTTACTGGCTCCATCAACTCTCGCCGCTATAACTAGTTCCTTAGGTATATTGCTGATCGCGCTGGTGAAAACTATCATGCCATAGCTTACACCGACTAATCCATTAACGAATATAATGATCATCCATGGCCCCCATGGTATGATGCTCTGGCCCCAGTCGATCGGCTCATGTATGATTCCTAGGCTCATCATGATAGAGTTCAACGTACCGATCGCACTGCCGTGGAAGAAGTAGTACCATATCATACTGTACACTGCTATGGGGGTCATACGTGGTAGGAGCCATAACAGCTGGGTCGAGCTAGCCTCTCGCTCGCCCATGAAGAAAGTCGCTATCGCTAGTCCAAGCCCTCCCAAGACATTAATTGCTAGTGTGATGAGTATGAAGACAATCGTTGTGATAAATATAGGCTCAACCGTAGGGTCATGGGTCACCATGTAGAAGAAACGCCAATAGTTCTCGAAACCCACGAACTCGTGTATATATCGTGCTATGTTCCAGTTCTTCAAAGGGGTGAAACTCATGTAAACGGAAACAATGATGGGTATGAGGTAGAAGACTATGATCAGAATGAAAGCGGGGAGAAGGAAGATGAACGCATCACTATGGATGAAGTTCTTAATTTTAGAAAAAAGACTTATTTTAGACATCCCCCGACACCTCCCTGGTCATGGGAAGGTCCAGTTCTGTGGTATCTTCCCAATGATCTCAACGCTCTTCTTGAGGTCCGGGTCGGCATTGATCTTCTCTACGATGTAGTTCACCGCCTGTGCTGGCGTCATCTTGTCACGGAGCACCTGGTCAAGCGCCTCGGCAAATAATGATGCCAGCTTCGGGTACTGTGGATGCTTCGGCGTGAACGTCGTGTACTCTAGCATGTATGTCACGTTAGCGAGGAACTGCACGTTGAGTGGATTGACTGTTTTCTCTATGATGTTCTTAATGTTGTTGAGTACTTCAGGGGCAAGCTTTACCTTCAGGTTCTTCAGCTCATCAACCCATGTCTGGTTCTTGATGAGCTCTGCGGCGGTCTTGGTTACTGGTAGGTGTCCTGATATCAGGCTGTGAATAGCGACGATATCGGGATCGCTGGCTTTCACCACAACTAGGAATACTAGCTCATGGTAAAGATCCTTGAGCTTATCATAGTTCGGGTTCCGCTCGCCAGCCTTACTGTTTATCATCCATGCGAATGGCTGGCTCAGCGTTAGTCCTGGCTTGCCCTTGATGCCGCTCGGGAACAGAGTGTAGTAGAAGTACTTGTGTACCTCCTCAGAGGTCAGAGGTCTCTGCTGCCCTGTCTTCGGATCAGTGTAGTATGCCTTGGTCTGCCACTCGAACCAGTGCCATGTACCTCCAATGAACGCCAGTGTCTTGCCATCAACGACTGTTGGGTGGATCTGTTTTGCCCAGTCCCATGACATTATGTCGTGTGGTAGTAGTCCGTGGTCGGCGAAGGTCTTTTCTACCACGAACCACTTGTAAACAGCGGCTTTGTCGAACACAAGTTTGCCTGTTTTCTCATCGTAGAGCTTGCCGCCGAAGGCATATATGAACTGTATTAGATCGGGGTGCGCTGATCCTTTTCTGTGTATTAATCCCCACGGTGCACAGCCGCTCTCCTTGACCTTCAGGGCCCACCTATATAGGTCGCTCCATGTGAGCTGCCCGTTCTTTATCTTCTCGGCGAGGCCCGTCAGGTCTAGGCCGGCACATGCCGCTACGTCTTTTCTAATATATAGTGGTCGTGCCTCCGTATCCTGTGGTATGCCATAGATCTTGCCGTTCCATTTCATTGCATCGATGAGCGTCGGGTAGAACTGGTTTAGGAAGCTAGTATAGTTATTCAAGTACGGTGTTAGATCTAGTATGTATCCCTCTGAGGCTAGGCTGGCGATATAAGTGTATCCATTAGCCATGATATCTGGTGCTTGTCCTAGACTCCACTTGTTTATGTAGTCTTCATAGACGTCATTAGGATTGCTCACGTACCGTGTCGTAACCTTTATCTCTACGTTGATGTTGTTTTGTTTCCAGATTTTATTGATCCTATATGCCGCCTCGACTATACCGTAGATCCTCATAACGCTGTTTGGGTCTCCACCGCTCCATACGCTGAGCTGTACTGTCTTGATACCGTCCTGTTCGAGTGCCTTACCGATATTTATGATATCCTTATCGAAATCGCCAGTGAGAGGTACGAATCTGATCAGCTTAGTAGTTGTTATCTGTTTTTGTGAAATGTAGTAATATGCTCCGGCGGCTATGCCTATTATGATTATGATCGCAATCACTATACCAGCTGTTTTAGACAATGCCCTGCAATACTTCATAATCTCACCCAACCAGATGATAGGGTTTTGCCCATTAAGGCTGGGGATCTAATAGAGATATGTGCAAAGGAGCCGAACTGTTAGGTTCAACTGATAAGTATTTTGTGGTTTCATACTTAATTTTTTCGGGCGAACTTACTCTTTAGAAATGATCAAAAATATAATGTTATTTTAAGATATTTAATAATTTGATTAAGTTATAATCATTAGGAAAATCATTATAATTTATGGATACTGTTGTTTAATAATAGTACATTTTCATAAAATATGATAAAAAATCAGCGATAAAAATCAGTTCATTACATGGTAATACCCAGGAGTGCCAGGACCTTCTCAGCAGCCTCAGAGCCTGAGCCGACATAGTAGATAGGCGCCTTTCTACGCTTATCCACATAGCGGGAAAAGCATTTCTCCAGCTTATCGGTATCATACCCCGATCTCACGATGATGGATGGTTTTCCATAGTCATATGCTAGTAGAACTTCTAGAATACTGCCTACTCGACCGCCCATAGCTACTAGCACATCACAAGTTCTACACATCACAGTGCTTCTCGACTGGAACCCTAGATCAGTTATGATTGGTATGAATTCCTTCCTACGAGGAGGCATTAAAGGGGGGTTCTCGGGCAATGCGAATATCACGGTAAAGCCTTTCTCGGCGGCCTTATCAGCGATCACACGCATTAGTCCCCAGTAACCGCCCAGTATGATCCTTATAGTCTCCCTAAAGGGCGCTATTTTATCGAGAAATTCCTCGGCGTTCTTTATGAGCATCGGGCTGGGCTCTTCGCTTACTGCGGCTATGGCTATGTACTTGATCTCAGACATAACTCTTCACCGGAACCAGATTTACCGCTGATAGTCTCATAGTAGAAATTTGGAAAACTAAAGTGTTTTTCCAGATGCTCTGCCCACTCCGTAGCCTACGATGAAGGCAGCGATCATGAGAACCACTACTATTGCTAGTATAAGGCTGTAGGGTGTGTTATTAGCTGTCCTTGAGACTATAGTTATATTCGCGATGCCGGGCACTGATGTAGTTGTGCTTGCGGGTGTGGTCGGAGTTCTTGTTGGGGTGGGCATGGCTGTAGTGGTCTCCATTGATGTACTGGTCCTGGAGGTTGTGCTTAGCATATCTTGTATCATTGCTATAGTTGATGATTTGATATAGCAGAAAAGTATTGTGGCTGTATTATTTGTTCTGGATAGTTGTTCTCCTAGGAGGTAATAGTTTATTGACGCATACGGTGTTATCCCGAGCGTTATAAGTCTCTCGATGTTCTGTAGGGCATTAAGTCTAAGGTCGCTGATTACAGATGATGCCTCAACGTTGTTCACAGTGAATAATTCATGTATGCTTGTTACCCCTAAGCTTATCGAGTCTATGATATATCCAAGCCCAGCCACATAGTCGCCAGAAGTGATCATTTCAGCCGCCTTGTTTAGGAAGTCCCCGCTCTTCTGGAGCGAACTTGGATTAGCGTTGATGTCTTTGGCGAGTGTGTAAGCGTACGCATATATGCTCCTCGCTACGCCGTAAAGTGTTAGTGATGCTTTCTCGAGGGCCGACTTATCAGCGGTTATTCCTCCACCTAGTTCACCGGCTATTCTCAGGTAGAGGTGCGCCGAGTAGCTTCTCGTTATAGCGTCTGATAGGGTGTTCACAGCATCCCTTAGATCGTTTTTCCCAAGGTACTGCGCGGCTTTCTCAATATCCTGCTGTATTTCATGAATGTTTATTCCTAGAACCATTAATGCCCCCAACCCCTGCACCGGGATCTCCGGCCTACTAGCTAATACGCTGTATTGTTTATAGAGGTTTACGAAGCTCTGGTTGACGTTCTTGATTATATTGATAAAGCTGTTCTTGCTCATCAATCCATTCGCGATAAGATATGCCTGTGAAGCTATTTGGAGCGCAGACAATGCCTCTGCTCTCGCTGAATACATTTTCTTCTCCTCGAGGAGCTTAGCTGCTACACTTAATAACTTGCTCGCCTCGTTCGTCATCCCGGCAACAATATTCGTGGCTGCGGGTGGAAGAAGTTTTGCCAGATTAGCTGTTGCGTTGATATAGTATGTTGTAGCATTTATGATCTCAAGCGTATTGTTCTTCACAAGACCAACTATTTTCTCGGCCGCACTAGCCGGTATGTTCTCAGCAGTAACCGTCAGGTTTACTCCTGTGAGGTAATAGTAGGCTTGCCTAATATTCGATATCTCGATAACCTTTACCCCGAGCTCCTCGCCGAGCTTAACAAGGTCTATTTTCTCATAATTTACTCTACTCACGAATATGCCTGGAAATATCTGCTGGTACGTAATGTTAGGGACAAGTATTACCCGCTGCCCCATGGGGATCAAGAAGTACTTGTACCCGGCCCGGGCAGCTGCTTCTAACTTACCCTTTAACCCGCCTACAGGCCCTATTGTTCCGTCGGGGTTTATCATGCCTGTCATTGTTATCCCTGGCTTAATGCTAGCGTTTTCCAGAGCTGCCATTACTGCGACGGTTATTATCCCGCCAGCACTAGGACCTCCGATGATAATGCTTCCAGCATTGACCGATACGTAGAAGTCATATTTGTTCATGTCTAGACCTAGCACGTTGCAGGCAACCATGACAGCGATCTGGACTGTCGCCTGCATGTCGAGCTCAGTGAGAGGTGATGCTCTAAAGTATATGTTGCCATGTCCTGGATAAGCAACTGTCACATTGATCGTCGTCATTACTCCTGGACCGTATTCGCTTGTAACTGCTGGGGCATGTACAGTTCGTGTCCGAACCCATGTATAGCTGAATAAATCCCTTTGTTGTCCAGCCATAAATGCAGGAGGCGTTGTCGAAACAAGTAACAGCATAAGCAGGAATAATGAAATAATAGCC
>JALWQP010000063.1 GCA_027083045.1 Desulfurococcales archaeon | reverse complement strand
ATGAGGTATTGGAGGGAGTTGATCAAGAATATGGCCACTATTAGGACCAAGAGAATCTGGCCGGAGCGTTTCTTGAGGAACGGGTTGATTGCCCTGTTCTTGACGAGATACCATGCGACATGGAGGACAATCCTAGGCCTCGTCATCACATGTCAGCCCTTAACGATCTTCAGGAATACTTCTTCTAGGCTGGACTCCTCGCTGGCGATTCTCTTGATCTCTTCGACTGTTCCCTCCACGACTAGTCTCCCCCTGTTTATTATCCCTACCTTAGTGCAGAAGCGCTCAACCATGTCGAGCAGATGGCTCGATATAAGGGCTGTGGCTCCGCTCGACACAAGCCTCTTGACCTCTTTCTTGAAGAAGTGTTGAGCCTCCGGATCCATTCCCGCCATGGGCTCATCCATAACCATTAGCTTTGGCCTGACGAGGAAGGCCGCGGTGACGAGTACTTTTTGTAGCATGCCTCTAGAGAGCTGGTAGAGCATGGTGTTCTCTTTTTCTGAGAGATTGAATCCCTCGACGAGGTACTCGGCATAATCAACTATTTCCTCCCATTTAATACTCCTTAGTCCGGCTATGAACCGGAGGAACTCCTTCACGGTAAGGTTCTTGAACACCACGGGGTTTTCGGGGACATAGCTTGTCAGCTTCAATGCCTCAACCCTGTTCTTCATGACGCTTTTCCCGTAGATCAGTACTCCGCCTTTATCGGGTTTAAGCAGCCCCACAGTTATCTTTAATGTCGTTGATTTCCCGGCCCCATTAGGGCCTATCAAGCCGTATATCTCCCCCTCATTGATCGTTAGGGACAGCCCTCTTAGGGCCTTGACTCCTCCGGGATAAGTCTTATACAAGTCTGCGAGGACTAGCGCGTTTACCAAACAATGATCACCGTATCGTCTTAGTTGAAAACAATTTATTTTAGAGCCTCTCCTATTTGAACTACTAGTAATTTCCACATGGCTTAAAATGTTTATTAGCGGGATAAACGTGTTGTGATAAAATATTATTGCCTCTCTCTAAGTACGGGGATGGCCCGGGTTTAACGTATTTCCTTGTACACGTAGGGGCTCCATACTGGGTGGCTGTATCCCAGTTTCTCGTAGTATTTCCTCACACCTATTCCGCTTATAACCAGTATTCTCTGCGCGTCGTACTCGTCGACAGCTATTCTTTCCGCCTCCATCATCAGCCTACGCCCTATTCCGCGATGCTGTATCTCACCCTTCATTCCAAGTGGTGTCTCGGGCCCATATACGTGTAGTTCTCTTATGATCGCTGTTCTCGAGTCTATCTCGGGCCTATGGGCGTAGGGGCTGGGTATTCTCATCCTGAGGATCCCTAGCACGATGTCTTGCCTGGTATCCTTCATTTCGAGGAAAACCTCTGTTCCTCCGCCGGCCTCATACGTTATCCTGACGATCCTAGTGTATCTTGGATCGGGTCTCCTGCCATGCTTGTATAGCTGGAGCCCGGCCTCCCTATACCTGATCTCCCGTATCCTAACGCCTTTCTCCCGGCATCTCTTCTCAATCAGCTCTCTCAGGTTAGCCTTCCGTGTCCCGGCCACTACCTCGTCAGCGGGTATGTCTCGTCTTATCCTCATAACTCTGACATATTCAGGGATGTACCTGTACATTTCCGATATGATCTCCACCGCTTCTTCGTCGCTGTAGGGCCTATACTCACCTCTCTTCCACATCTCATAGAGCTCGGTCCCCGGGACAACTTCTGTGGGATAGATTTTCAGCATGTCAGGCCTATAGTCGGGATCCTCGAAGATCTCCCTGATCATCTCTATGTCCCTATCAGGATCACTTCCTGGGAGACCGAGCATGACATGGTAGACGATCTTGAATCCAGCGTCACGGAGTATTCTTGTGGAGAGCCGCGTGGTCCTGCTCGTATGGCCCCTCCTGATCTTCTCGAGGATGTCATCGTAGATGCTCTGGACACCCAGCTCGACACGGGTAGCACCGAGATATAGTAGTCTGTCAGCGTGGCTCCACAAGCCATAGTCGGGCCGAGTCTCGATCGTGAGTCCGACACATCTTTTTTGAGCGGTCTCATTACGTAGCTGAGCGTTCAAGAGACCCCATTTCCTCGGCGGCTCGGGGTCCGGGTACCTGTTCATGGCCTCGAGGGCCATGGCGATAAACCATTCCTGATAGCGTGGCGGCAGGGCCAGGAATGTGCCGCCCATTACTATGAGCTCGATCTTCTGGGCGCTGTGGCCGAACAACTCGTACTGGCGGAGACGCCACCATACCTGCTTGTAGGGGTGGAACCCGAATCTCCGGGCTCTCCTCAGGGCGGGCTCGTTGCCGAAATAGCTCTTAGGCCCGTTCCATCCGGGGCCGCCGGGACAATAGATACAGTTGCCCGGACACGGTAGTGGATGAGTCATAACAGCAACCACGGATACCCCGCTGAGCATTCGTGATGGCTTCTTAATCTTCGTGATGCTAGAAGCCCTCGGCGTCAATGTCATTCACCTGCTCGGCTTAACCTATGCATCATTAGACGTTGTATCAGGGTAGAGATTATTGTGATGAAACATTTTCTTTGAATAAATCAGTTAATACATCATATTATTTAATACATGTAGCTCGCCGTGTACCGCGCACATCATATATTATATTTACGAAGTGCTGGATACTAACTCTTATGACGTTATATGTATTCATACTAACCAGTATAATAGGTGGGAAACTTACAATTATATGGAAAAGATGGGTAGAGACTAAATAACCGGTATGTGCTCCGTGGCTTGAGCCTTTTTCGTCTCTTCCTCTTGATTGATCACCTTGTAGTTACAAGCTCAGATCAACATCTGTATCTAATGGGTACGTGGTCTGTACTGCTTCTCGGAGACTCATATAGTCTATAAGCATGTCTGGTGAGACCTGTGGAGCCGCTATGTCGTGTTCCACGTACTCTATTTTGCTTGGCTTTGCAAAGTATACTCCATATGCTGTGATGTATAGTCGAAGGGTCTCCATGGGGTAATCAATGTGTTTTAGCAATTCAATATCCGGCTCGACAGTGATCATGGATCCCGATGAGAGGCTTTCTCCGTATCTTTCAGTGATTACCGAGACAACGTTTTTCACATCTCTTTCAACCAGTTCTGGATCTAGATCTAATGTCTTGCCCGGAGGAACAAGCCGTGCCATAGGAATTACGGCCTCATATATGGAGAGATTAATAAATAGTCCAAGCGGTATATAGCCCGCCCATAGATATAGCACCGGTGCTTTAACCGAGAAAGGCATGTATGGTGGTAGCACCCTAAGGAATAATATGTTGTAGTTGTCGAGATAATCAACGTAGATCAGTCCACCGATCCTCTTCGTCTTCTCGAGAAACTTTATGATACAATGGCCATCCTCCATACAGAGAGACTTCGCAGGCCACTCCAATAGTTCTCTTAATCTCCTTGAAGCTTCCCTAACGAGTTTAAGCCATACAGGTAGACCGGATAACATGTACTTATGGATAGCCCCTACACGTTCCTCTAGTTTTTCCTCCACACATCTACCTAGCGGGAGGAAAGAGTAAACAGGCATTTCCTCGGGGACCCGGACGTAGAGGATCCGGCGCTTCATGTCATTAATTCTTATTTTCCCGATCGTATGCGCCTCGATATTGTCGACTCTATAGCGCATCTTCAGCTTCTCGATGAATTCTTCGAGGAGCTTATGGTCGGGACAAATATGCAAGGCCTGTCTCCGTTCAATCATTCTGGGTGCTGTTTTCACCATATTGATACGGTTTAGTAATAAGGTTAATCTCTTGGAGCTTTATACAAGAGAATATTTTGGTTTACAAACACAGACATATATGTGGTATAGATTCTTGGCTATGTAGGGAATTATTGATGAGCCCCTACCGTAGAAGAATTATAGTCGTGATGGTTGTTGTAGCCCTTGTGGCTACGGCTTTATTGGCTGGACTTAGGCTTAGAGGTAGTGGTGAATCAGGGGTTTCATTCAGGGTCATGGATTCACGGGAGGTTTCCTCTTTTCTAGAAAGTATAAGTGTTAATGGGTCGTTTCCATGGCTACTGGACATGCTGACACGACCCAATGGCTATATAAGGATCCTCGATTCTCCGCCCTACACGATGGTCTCCCCTAACCCGAGGCCTCTGATGGAGGGTATGTATGATGTCGAGCCCTACAACCTGACGTTTTATCTTGAGGATGTGTTGGGAGAGAAGCATGAGACGCTGTATAGCGGGGTCTACAGGACAAGCTATGGCGCAGTGATCTACGTAGATATAGTGGTTTATGGGGAGGGATCAAGGGAGAGAGCCCTCGCCATAATATATGCGGGGATAAACGATACGGTTGCATGGGATAAGCTGGTCGCCAGGTACGTTGTCCTCTCCGGCCTGGGATACAAGACTATTAGGGACGCATTGCTCCAAATATATGGTATTTACAAGTACGGGGGCTACCGGCCCGGCCTAGTCCTATGGAGGATCCCCTTTCCCTCACGGGGAGGCAGGATAGTTGTTGATGGCCGCCAGATCCCATTGGACGCGCTGGTAGCTCTCTCAATGCCCTTGTATCCCCTGACAAGCAGTCTGGGATGGTTAGAACAAACGGTTGAGACACTCTACTGGGCGCTGGTGGGCCAGCCAGCATTCAGCCTGGCTTTAAGGCTGACGTACCCGCCGGGGGCGAGTCTTAGGGACATATATGTTGAGGATTTGCCGAGGATCATAAGGGCGATAGCTTATCCCGGAGTAGTTTATAGTAGCCCTGGGGAAATCTATGAGACCCCACTGATCATCAGGATCAAAGGCGTGGGGGTTTGCGGGGACTTCAGCCTCTCCGCCATGATCCTGGGTGATTCCGGTTTTTCAGCCCCTGTGCTGAAGCTGAGCGGGAGAGACCCTAGAACCGGTCAGCTCCACAGTATAGCAGTCCTCCTGGTACCCTCTGAAATATATGGGGAGGGCGAGACTGGGATCGATATAGATGGTGATGGTGTTCCCGACACCCTTATAAAGATCACGGACACGGCCGGGCTTCCTTGGAAGCTCCTCGAGAAAGCAGGGTTCACGAAAAACTATATCTTGGATCCTGACCCCACCCTCTATAGCATAGACCCGCCACTCAATAAGGGGACATTTAACTGGGTCTACTGCTACCTTGCAGGATACCCGCTCCTATACCGCGGCCTCCCCAGAGTTCTCCGCATGCCATGGTCCAACGAGACGTTAGGGCTGATGTGGCGGATATTCATGGAGAAGACCGGCGATGAGCCCCCTTCAACGAACACGTATATATTGGCGGCATGGGCTTATACTAGGAAACTCATCACGCCCAACAGGTACTACTGGATCGTAAACACGACCCTAGAGACGCCGCCTGAAAGGGTGGCGGAACTGATCACAGGATATATGCTGGTCAATACCAGCCTTTATGCAGGGCTTAAGCCGTGGTGCGAAGTAACCACTTATTTTCTCGAAAAATACATGGGGCCAAAAACAACCGGAGAACGAGGAGTATCGCCAGGCGGTAAAGAAGAATACATTGTCGCGGGGAAAGTACTGGGGGCAGTCTGGAGGGCATACAGCGGCGCAACAACAATTATTACCAAGAACTTAGTAGTGGTGGGCCTCAGGCCTACGTACAGGGATATCATCAAAGACGGCCTGCCGTTAAACATATTCACTGGCTGGACATCGGCTCGTGGGAGAACGATAAGCGTTTGGCTCGAACCATTAAATCTGGAGAAATACGTTTATGGCTCGAAAATAATACTTGAAGGCCGCGTGGCCCACACTACAGTTGTAATGCCTCCCCTCAGCGACAAGCTCGTCAAGATAAACAATACCTACATCCTCCTAGTACAAGAGAGAATGACTTGTCCAGACATTATTGTTACCGCTAAGATTATTCCCTCCTACCCGTACCCGACATACACTTACTATAAGCTCGAACACATATACCGTACAAACATAACAGTGAGAATAATGGGGGAAGCCCGCGAGAGAGAACTAAGTTTATCGATTATATTATCAGGTATCCCACCCGTAGAGCCGGGGATGATAAATCCCTACATATTCACGCCAAACAAGACATTTACAC
>JALWQP010000062.1 GCA_027083045.1 Desulfurococcales archaeon | reverse complement strand
CCACCAATACTCCCTATTTTCCTCCCATCGGTCGTGACCGCCATAACGGCACCTGTATCTCGTGGTCCGCTGCCTTCTTTATTTGTAATCATCGCTAGTACTACGGGGTTGTCTCTACGGAGCTCTTCCACGATCGTCTCAAATATTCTAAGTTCCTCAGACAAGGTCTTCATCCTCAAAAATTATCTTTATGCCTCTACTCCGGAGGAGCCTTGCAATGGTGCGTGCATCCATGCCTGTCAATGGCTTATCGAGCTTGATGATCACGCTAAATCCTCCCTGCCCCATCACCGGGGTTCCCTCAAAGAAGTATTGAGGCTTCATCTCCTTGGATAACAGTATCTTGTTGATCTCCTCGAGAGCGGCCCTGACATCCCAGTGGGTCATGAATTCTTGGAGAACTATTTTCTCTCGAGATATCCTGGCCAGCATTGTATGCACCGTCTTCTCTTTGACTTCTACGTTGCAACCATTATATCTTTTCCCACGGGAGCTCTTGCCCTCCAATAAATTTATTGTAACTAGCGGGGCCTAGTATTCATATTGATAGTTTTAAGTAGTAGGGATGAGACAGGCATGGATAAAACCATGAAGGACTCCCTGTATCTAGCCACGCTTTTCTTCGTTTTATTCTCGTTTCTACATATGATAAGCGATCTTATCCACGCGAAGCTACCGTTCCTAGCATCCAGTGAGGCCGTATGGGAGCACATAAAGATCGGGTTCTACGCCGCGCTTATCGCTTGGCCGCTACTAGCAGCGAGAGGCCGTAAAGCAGGGTTAATAGGATTAGCGGTTATGACATTGGTAACGTGTTCATCGATATTTCTGTACTACTACTCCGTCATAGCCGTGACAGGCCCACTATCAAATTATGGCGTCGCGGTTGATCTAGCAGTCACCATACCGATAACATGGTTCTCTGGCTTCACTGGCGCAGTGCTGGCCATGCATGCAGACGAAGACCATATTAGAACTACAAGACCAGCGAGAATCCTGGCGCTCGTAATAGTTTTAGCCGAGATTTGGCTAACCATAGCAACCACTTATTGGGGAGTCCCCCTGCCATTGTTTACTCTTAAAGGAGGTTAATGTTCTTCATTTTGATCCTAACACTAACACGATACTATATGAATAAACAAGCGGGTGTTCTCATATGCTTAAAGCTCGGAAATGAAACCATACCGGGATAAGTCCGTATATGGTTAGACAAAACAACCTGAAATACCCAAACTATACATGGAGGACAAGGTGAATAGAGGGACGGAGACAAGGCTTATTTTTATTTGTCCTTCGACACCATTTCTTTATCGGTGAAATAATTGACATATAGTATAGTCGCCTATGATCCTGGTAGAAGACTCGTAGGCGTAGCTGTTGCAAGTGGAAGCGTGGCAGTGGGCTCAAGAGTTTCATGGGCCCGCGCCGGTGTCGGCGGAGTCGCTACTCAGGCCTATACGAATCCCTCTCTTGGACCATTGATTCTCGATCTTCTCTCTCAGGGTCTGGATGCTCGTGAAGCCCTCTTTAGAGCTATTAGAGAAGATCCCGATCCAGAGTCAAGGCAGGTCGCTGTTATCGATACGAAGCTTGGTAAAGCCTACTATAATGGTAAAAACATACCATTCTATAGCGGCGGGTATACTGGGAGATACTCTGTCTGCATTGCAAACCTTGTAGCGGACCCGGATATACCGGAGACTATGTGCAGGGTCTTCGACGAGAATCTTGGGACGCATGGTCTCCCGCGCTCACTACTCATAGCTCTCCAGCACGGCTTTAACTTGGGCGGTGATAGGAGAGGCGATAAAACAGCCGCTCTACTAGTGGTGGGGCAGACCGAGTATGGCATACTATATGATAAGATAATCGATCTCAGGATAGACTATGACTGGGACGAGGAACCCGTCGAGAAGCTCCGAAAACTATACGATTTATGGAGAAGCAGCTAATCAGCCATGATCTCGTATACTCCGTAGAAGTACCCATAAGCTATCACATGTCCCTTGCAGGCATCCAATACTTTCTCCACTGGCTCGCCCTCATTAAGATTTATTGGCTGATCCAATGCCATTACCACGAAGTAGTAGTGGTGCAGATGCCCGGGAGGAGGAGCTGGGCCATCGTAGCCTATATGGCCGAAGCTATTGATTCCCTGCAGGCCATATGGTGGAACAACCGGGTATCTCGGTAGTCCCTCTGGTATCTTGTGTACTGAGGGTGGTATGTCGTATAGTATCCAGTGATAGAACGTCCCATGAGGTGCATCTGGATCATACATTACTATGACGAGGGCCTTGGTATTATTGGGTATCTTCCCAATAACTAGTGGCGGGTTCTTGTTCTCGTCCCCGACACAATACTTGTTCGGGATAAAGCCCCCGTTCTTGAATGCAGGACTATAGAATTTAATAGTGTTTGGAGCGTTCTTGACAAGACTCCAGACCAGGGGATCCTTTAGGGGCGGTTTTGATAGATAAAAATAATAATATGCTATACCGGCTACAATTACGCCGATGACAACGATCATTGCTAGGATCTTGTATTTTCTCCTCAAAACAATCGCACCGATAATGTATCTGAGTGGTCCTTGTAAAAAATAGTTTCTTGATAAGAATGATTGAGTAGATCTTGTCTAGTTTATCTTAGTGGTGCGCATGCCCTCTTAGCATATAGTATTCCTGGTTGTTAACTATTATCTTGAGCGCATGTATGTCGTCATGGCAGGTAACGATGATTGTTATGTTTGAAGTTGTTCCTGTTGATAGCTTGGATAGTAGATCATTATAGTGTATTATGTTTTCACCATCACTCCATCTTCCATGGACAACTATGTCTATGGTCTTGTCACCGGTATCTAGCACTAGAGTGCCGTTATCCGGGTCTACTGATACTATTGTTCCGGTCACAACAGTAGCATTCCTTAGGTAATCTCGATCCCTATCGCGTTCACAGCTACCATTGCAACTGCCTGTGACGTGTTCAGAGTGCTTAGCCATGTATTCATGATGTGATGCACAGTCTTCACATCCATTCATTGTGTGTGTTGTGGTTTGCGCCCAACTATGTGTTATGACTCCATAGGTTACTGGAACGGCTACTCCTGCTATTGCTAGACCAATCAATATCCCCGCGAGCATGGATATGGCCTTCATGCCCTTCACCCCTGCTGATATTCTTTTCATAGAATAGGTTTTAACATGGTTTCAACCTATGTGTATACGATTTGTGTATACAAATCATCTAGTTTAAACCAATAATAATTAGGGATAAGGAAGTATAATGATCAAGGAGAATGGTGTTGGGACGTGGACGGACATATAGGATACTACGCTGTCTTCACTATGCTCGCCCTATTAGAGATCATTAGTGCTGCAATATCATTAATCGTTGCAGTTGAAACAATGGGGATTGCTAGGAAGATCAAGGATAAGGGATTGTTTAGGCTAGGAGTGGGTTACGCTGTAATGTGTATAGCTCTAGTTCTAGGTTTCACTGCCACATTAGTAGCTCTTCTCTACCCGGTAAACCGTTCCCCGCCTACGGTCTTTTTAGGTTTCCGTAGGCTGGTTCATCACGGTTTCTCCGAGCCCCCTCCCCGCCCGACCGAGGAGCGGGTATTGGGAACTCGGAGTCACCAATAAGGCTTATAGGGTATAGTGACTTATAAGCTTATTGGGTATACCCCTATGGTGTTAGTTGAATACATAACACTACGACTACCATTCCATGCTGTAGGTGAAGATGCTAAGCTTATCTATTGGACTGCATGGTTATGCAAACTATGTGCCCATAGACTGCTAAATACGGTTAAACAAAACCAATTATTAGCTAATTTATCACAATATGATTTCATTAAAATGACTAGAAAGCTATGCTACGACATTATTCCTAATCGTAGATATGTTGATGGTATTTCAACTCTTATACATGCTTCTCTACAGAGTGCTAAAGCGTTAAAAGTAGATATTACTAAGCTAGAGCTTAAACCTTGGCTACTATTCCAGAGTGAAGCAGAGCCATGGGCTAAAGGAAACCTAAATATACAGTTCATAGATTATAGTACTGTAAGAGTACTAGTTTTCGACAGAGATAAATCAAGTAGAAAGATTATCATTAGGCCCGTCATACCTAAGGGTTATGTCAAACTTGTTAGAGGGCTAGTGGATAAAGCTCTTAGAAAGGAGATCGGGTATCCAGCTAGAGTATTCGTCAAGGACTGTGGTGATGGGCTAGAGCATCTATATGGTGAGCTACAGGTTATGGTGAAGTATGACCTCTATCTAGAGGTTATGAAGAGGCATGAAAAACCATTAGGAAGTAATATAGGTGGTGTGGACGTTAATGTTGATAGACTCAACCTTGTAGTAATTGATAGGAAAGGAGATATCGTCTGGAAGTACACGGCTAGATTCCCACAGGTATCAGCCAGGGGTTATCCTAAGAGAAAGGCCTGGAGCATTATAGGGGAAGCCATACATAGAGTACTTAAGAACGCCTACTCACACGGGGCATCAATTATAGCAGTAGAGAACCCAGAGATAATAGGGTACCTCAGATACTACTGGACAAAAAACGGTGGTAGAGGATCAAGAAACTATAACTATAGAGTCTCAATATTCAGAAACACCATTATAGAAAAGATATTGTGGAAAATACCACTCTATGGATTAAGAGCAATACCCGTTAATCCAAAGGGAACCACGCATTCAGAAGACCATGAATACGTTATGAAACGCTATGGATTGGATAAACATACGGCGTCAGCATACCTCATAGCCCTAAAGGCAAGAAGAATCCTACAAAGACCTTGAAAGACCTACAGACCAGAAACTGTTGTCAAACCTGTTCTCCAGCTATAGGAGAAGCCCAGGCATATGGCGTGGCATCACCTTGGGGGGTGGCGTCATAGTCCATGGCCGGGCGATAGGTTCGGTGTTTCATGGAATCTAGTATTGCTGGCGAGTATATTTTTCCCGATATCCTACGCTGTCATCCTACTGGGACTTTGGGGCGAATACGTCAGGTTTGGGCAGGGACGTGAGGAGAAAATCCTCGGGCTCGCAGTAGCTCCTGGCCTGATTGTTGGCATGGCCTCTGATATGGTTAGTGCGGGCCTCTTAGTAGGCATTATCATATTGGCGAGAAAAGGCGGTGGTGGTGTAGGGCCTTACATAGTCTTCCTGGCAAGCCATCTACTAAGGCTTGTCGGAGAGGCTGTTGGTACACCTCCATTGTTCCTTGCGGGCGAGGTGCTTAGGCCCGTAGCACTCTTGATAGTTCTTGCAAGGGTGGTGCTGGGATGACGAGGAGGACGAAGACTCTCTCCAGGTATAGGAGCCAGGCTGGCATAGTCTATGATATACTTAACACTATAGCTGAGGAGGGCCCGACAAGCCCGACGAGAATAATGTATGGTGCCCGCTTACCATATGATAGGCTGAAGAACATGTTGGGGCATCTCGAGGAGCAGGGGCTTGTAAAGAAGATCGTTGAGGACGACAGGGTTTTCTACGATCTCACACCGAAGGGGGTCGAGGTATTGGAGGAGTTGAGCAGGGTTAGGAGGCTCCTGAGAAGCATAGGTATTAGGTTCTAGCATTGTCTCCTAGGATCATGTTCTCGATAACGCTTCTTATCTGATGAATGCTTATCACACCGTTGTCGCCAGACTCAATGGTTCTCTCAGGATCATATATTGTGAAGACACCTATCCAGTCATGCATCGCGTCGTCGGGGCCTTTGTCGTTCTCCTCAAGGTACGGGCTAGGCCAGCCGATCGTCCCTACAGGTCTCCAGGAGAGGTCGTCGAGATACACCATGAGGTCCGGGGGATCACCCTTTACCTCCGGATATATTTCTGCTGGAGTGTATGCCTTATTATCCCATTTCTCGCCCGCTGGCCCACCTAGTTTTGAGAGGCCTTTCTTCAGCTCCTCTATGAGGCCCGGGACATCCTCTGGGTCAACTGTTCCGCTTGGCTCTCTCCCCTTGATGTTTATGAAGAACCTGCTGTAGTAGCCTCCCCACGCCCATACCCTGGTCTTCTCCCAGTCTATCATGTGGGGCTTGAGGTCTTCGCCGGGCTTCTTCGGCTTTCTCTTGAGCACCAAGTA
>JALWQP010000061.1 GCA_027083045.1 Desulfurococcales archaeon | reverse complement strand
GCTTCAGCACCGCCGCTCAATATAAGGCTTGCCAACAAGTTGCCAGTACCTAAGGGTCTATGCCGGATAGTGTCTATTTTGAACAGGGACAAATGCGCTGGCCAGCCCGGCTTTATCACACCACCCTTAATACCGAATATCTTGTAGGCATTGACCATGATCTTAGAGAACAGGTATGGGAGTTTGAGCCTTGTATCCCAGTAGTTATGACGATATAAAAGGAGCATCATTCTGATTTCATCCAACAAGTTGTATCTGTCACCACTAGATCCATCTGTACCCACACCGAGAATGATGTCTTCTCGAAGAATTTCGTATACAGGACAGAAACCAGCCTCTGCGAGTCTCATTGCTGAGTGCGGACAATTCACAACCTTCGCGTTCTTTTCTTTGATCAAAGGGATCTCCGAGCTTAGAACCCAGTTAAGATGCACAAGTATAACATTTTCGTTTAACCACCCATTACTATACATGTACTGTATAGGCCATTGCCCCGTCTCCCGACGTATGAGGTATACTTCTTTACGCGTCTCGGAGACATGTATGTGTATGGGTATACCTTGTCCTTCGGCTATTTCGTACATTTTATCAATGATTTCCGGATCGCTCTTGTACACGCTATGAATGTTAATGAGCGGGTATCCATTAGGATAATTCCTAATGCTCGACAATACCGTATATGCGTTATCCGGTCTGTAAGGCCCTGTCCTAACAAGCAACCCATACTCCGATGCAGCCTTGACGGTCTCATCTGGATAATAGTACATATCAATAAAACCTATAACACCATTCAACAACATTTCGATAGAGGCTAGTTTAGAGCCCTGATACACTAGTTCCTTAGTAATGATCTTTTCTTCTATTTTGACGATCTTGTCCAGCCATTCCCAAAATTCCTTATCTGGAAGAATGCCTTTGAATATTTTCATGGCTGCATGTGTGTGGCAATTAATCATAGCCGGCATTACCACGTGTTTATCCGCATTTATCCTTATAGATCCACGAGGAGATACTTCATTGCATGAACTCGAAATACATATGATTTCGTCGTTCTCCACAAGAATATCCCTATCACGAAGAATATATATTCTCTCGCCCCTCTCATCGGGGGTAACTATGTATTTTGCATTCTTTATCAGGACAGCCTTCCCCAAGGCTAATCACATTAGTCTTCACACTAAGTTATTAGTATCTTCACGGACACGTACTTTACGGATCATCACTAAAACATGACTATTCTTCTTTTTCTGCCAGATCCTTTACGAGCTTTAGTATCTCATGCAAGGACTTGTTTAGGCTTACTCCTTCGTTATCTACTCTCACAACTAGCCCCTCTAATGGGTTCTCAGGCGGATCGGGGAGGTCTTTTTCAGGCTTTTCCTTTCCTAGGTATATCCATTTAATTTTAGAAGAGCCGTTCTTACGTATCTCGATCTTGTACCAGTATCGTCCATAATAGTAGTACTTGACTTTTGTCCCATCTTTTCGCTTCTTCACCACTATGTGCACGGGTTTCAAGTAGTAACCTTTCTTTCTAACGATATTGTTATACTCATAGATCTTCTGTGTATAACTAGAGATAATATCGTTTATTGTACGAAGTGCTGTTTTGTTTTTGAGTTCCTGCTTCTCCTTGTTCAAACCAGGTCAGCCCATGGGAGTCTCTTCATCTTTTCTGCTGAGTAACTATTCTTCATCCCCACACCTAATATAGGTAAGGGAGAACATTTATGTTTGAACAATACTTTTCTACATTTTTCAATCATTGCATCATTCATTCTTTGACTGTGCATTCCAATCCAGTTACCCCGGGTTTTACCTCGATTATCTCGTTTGATAAGCTCATTAATCCATCGACTATGAAGTCTTTGTCCTTCTTCCTCATCAACGCGATCACTATTCCTCCCATACCTGCACCGCTTATCTTTGCTCCAAGCGCCCCTAGTCTAAGGCTATTGTGTATTATTCTCTCGGTTTCAGGTATCGCTACACCTATAGAGACTAGGAGCCCATGGTTTATGATCATTAGCTCTCCTATTTTATCCCATTCACCACTGGTCATGAGGGATTTAGCGATCACGGATATCTCTTTTGCTGCATCATATATTTTATTCATGATGGTTTGGAAACGCTCATATCTCTCGAGTACTTTCCCGACAACTAATCCAGTATTACGTGTTATTCCAGTACCAATGACTAGGAGAGTATATTCGTCGCTCCATTTAGCGTTTAGAGGCCTTATGTCGTTTGGGCCCAGATAATATATGAAGCCGCCGTGCAGAGAGATCGCTGTGTCTATACCACTTGGTTTCCCATGCACTATTTTTTCAGCCTCCATTGACAGCTCCTTGATGAGGGGCGTTGTAGGTTCTTCTCCAATATACTTGAGTACTGCAGCAGCGAAGCTTATGCTTGAAGCAGCTGATGAGCCAAGACCATATGATATTGGTATGTCCGAGTCGATAGTAATCTTCATACTGGGGGGTTCTCCGTATCTATCGCTGATAAGATCAAGGATACGCTTAAACGGGAGAAGTTCCTTGTCGGGTTCTTTCTCTCCATATACGAATCCTTTCTCGAGCGACTTTGACCAAAACCTTATCCTGCCGTCCTCGCATGGCTCAACATAAGTCCTAACATATAGGTCAACACTACTCGCTATAGCGGGGACGCCTTTCACCACAAAATGCTCTCCAAACCATATCGTCTTTCCAGGGGCTCTACAGCACACCTTCATGAATACGCTCACCTAGATAAGGCACTATATACTTGACTATATTTTGATGCTAGTTAGATTAATAATTGCCTCTTACAATAAAGTTGTCTCAAGCTATGATCATTACTGCTTACCTGGGTGAACTAAATATGCCGCAAAACTACACTATGAAGCCTCAAGCACCCACTCCTATCTTTAAGATAATAAACGAGGCACGTGAAAGGCTAGGTAAGACCAAGTACAAAATAATGGTGCTCAGCGGCAAAGGCGGTGTCGGAAAAACTTTTATCTCATCGATGCTCAGCCTCGCACTCGCAGAGAAAGGATATAGAGTAGCCATATTCGACGCAGACATTCATGGTTCATCAATACCCACGGTTCTGGGCCTCGAGAACGCACGACACTACGCTGGCCCCTACGGAATAGAGCCCGTGCTAGGACCGCTGGGAGTCAAGGTTGTCGCTATAAACATGATGCTCGATACCCCAGATACCCCGATCGTGTGGAGAGGCCCCCTTAAGTCTAGGGCTATTACAGAGCTCTTAGCCAAGGTGAATTGGGGGGAGAATGATTTCCTAATAATAGATCTACCCCCGGGGACCGGTGATGAGGCTATAACGATAGTACAGACAATAAGCGATCTCGATGGCGCAATAGTTGTTACTGCTCCAAGCATATTGTCCGAGGTAATAGTCGCCAAGGCCATAAACTTCATCATAAAGAACAATATATCACTTCTTGGAATAGTCGAGAACATGAGCTATTTCAAATGCCCCAAGTGCGGCTCCACATACCAGCTCCTAGGCAAGAGTACAGGCGAGGATCTGGCGAAGAAATATAGTACCAGACTATTAGCCAAGATACCCCTAGATCCGTACATTGGAGAAGCACTCGATAAGAAGAAACCATACCTAGTAGAATATCCTGAGGGAGAAGCCGCCAAAGCTCTCCGGGGACTTGCTGACAGAATAGTCGAGCTACTTGCCTCAGACAAAAACAGTAATTAACTCTTATAGATTACCCCCCAAAGAAAAACAGTGGTGTTTCCTCTTACCATTTTTTTCACCACTCCTTAATTCTCTGCTTTATATCGTAACTTATATATTTGGCCTAATTCCCCCTATACTTTACTGGGGAATAGTCATGGAAACAAGCAAGCTACCGACATGGATGGTGCTGAAGAAAGCAGCAGAGGAACTGATGAAGAAGGGCAAGACTTCCTTCACGAGGAAAGAACTAACAATGTTCGCCAAGAATCACATTGACCCATCAAGACCTGAGACAAGCCTAGATTTCGAAGTGGACCTGGTAACAGTAAATAGTAATAGCAAGGATAGGTATAAGGATCCCGAGAAACTATTCCTGTTCAGAATCAGTAGGGGGAGATATACTCTCTACGACCCAGATATCCACGGCCCCCTCGAGAAATACCTTGAACCCCATCATTATCTCCCCACAAGAAAACTAGTGTTATCCCAGGTATCCGAGATACTGGAGAACAAGGGCTATAAAGTCCAGATCATACTCCAGCACAGAAAACCACTGACGCCAGACCTTGTCGCCGATAACGGGAAAAAGACAGCCGTATGGGTGATCGATCCAGGAACTGACCAGGCAACCCAGCTAAAAAACCTGGCTTACGCTATAGGATCTGCTCTGCTATCCAGTAATGGAGTCTACAACGAGATAATCATTACGGGACCACCCTTCATAATAAATAAGATACCGGAAAAAGTGAAGCACATGCTTAGGAGTCTAGGAATTAAACTCGCCATTCTCAGAGAAGAGAGACGCTATACGCTCGTGTTTTGATCCATATAAATATCTGGGGATTCATAGACAAAAACTGTATGGGGAAGGATTAGTAATTCTGCGAGGATTGATGATAATGTCTATGATCACGCTTCCCTTGCCAAGGATAAGATCGGATGTTCTCAGCGTTGAACAAGCACTGGCTTATCGGAGAAGCCATAGAAGCTTCAAAGATGAACCGCTCAGCATCAATGATATTTCCCAGCTACTATGGGCCGCCTACGGTTTGTCCATGCCTATCAAAGGATTCCTGACGTGCCCGAGTGCCGGCGCCACTTATCCATTAGAACTATATCTTGTCGTTGGAACAGAGGACGTCGAACTAAGTGATAGCGAGTTCTTGGAGCCTGGATCGTACAGGTATTTACCAAAGTACCATGTCCTTGCATATGTCAAGCCTGGTCATATCAAGGAGGAGATCCATAGGGCTTGTCTCTCACAGAAATGGGTTCTCCAAGCCAAGGCTAATATCATTATATCCGCAGACTATGAGCGGACGACGCGATACTATGGTGAACGTGGGATCAGATATGTTATACTAGAGGCAGGTCATTGTGCCCAGAACATTTATTTGGAGGCAACAGCCCTTGGTCTCGGCGCGGTCGCCATAGGTGCTTTCTATGACGAGGAACTAGGAGAAGCTGTCGGTCTCAGAGAAGGAGTTCAGCCAGTATATATGGTATCGGTTGGTATACCTAGGCACAGGTACTATTTGAACGAGGAAGCGTTACACGAGCACATAAGGAGGAATCGAAGGAGAAAAGGCCTTGTCTAGGCTGCATCAACTGTCAGTCTTGACTTCAATATCTCTTTGGCTTCCTTGAGTATCTTCTCTGTATTCTCGTCCGTTGATGGTGACATATCTATCAAGCTATAATCTGGGATATTAGCCCCCGAGTTAGCTATAGCTTTCAATGATTCCTCGAGATTATAAAGCATAAGACCCATATCCGGAATAGTCGATTCAGGCAATTTCTTGAGATCCCTTGTTATCTCGAGAACCTCTTTCGCTATCCCCTGGAAATTATGAACAGTCATCGCATACTCTAGACTTAAAGCAACTTTCTCTAGAACAAGGTGTATCATTCGTAGACGAGCAGATATCTTATCAAGCTTAGCTATTTCTTCCGCGTATTTCTTCGCTAGAAATGTTTCTCCACGCATCTGAAGCTCTGCCGCGACCTCCATCATGCGGTGGCGGCGATTCTTAATCCTGTCGAGCAAAGCCTCGATTTTGCTCATCCCTAGTTTGACGGAGTAAAGTGCTTGAATGCCTTCTCTATAAGGATCTATTTTTCTCCTTCGGAAAATCATGTAAATACACCAGTAATGAAATCGGCAATGATATGGTTAAAAATATAGGGGCCGTTAACCTGTTGTTGATTGTTTCACTCCTGAGAAGACCACTTTATATATGAATATTACCTCATAATATCCCGGCAACCCCTGATAAGGCTCTGCGATGACCTTATATGGTTTGAAGTACTTGAACTGCGGCCTGTCAATGAATGATAGCGTCCTTGTCGAAGTAACTGTTACCTGGTACTTTATCCCGACTTTTTCGGCGAATAACTGATACTCTGGCGATACTGGTTTGACATTACCTGTATACCATACGAAATAGTAGGTATGGTTCTTGTCCTCGTAGTTGAGATAAAGTATACCATCCACCATTATCTTGTAGATAAGCGGTAGCTTGTTTGGCTCATCGAATCTAGGCGA
>JALWQP010000060.1 GCA_027083045.1 Desulfurococcales archaeon | reverse complement strand
GAAGATCAGGAGAATAAGACCTGGTAGACCGGGTATCAGGATTAAGTGATCAGGAAACACTATTTTAACACCATAAACACTACTTTAACGTTGTGAGAAAAATAGACAGAATATTTTATCAAGTTTATCCACCATAGAACGGAAGAGATGACAACCAATGAACAAAGAAATAATTGACCAATATATTATCTGTAGGGATAATTGTCCACTAAGATTTATTGAAGCACTCGCTATGAACGGCTTCATAAAAGAAGCACGTGTTGAAAACTGTGATAAGCCACACTATCAGAAAATCGTTGTAAGGCTAATTAATGATACAATAGTAACTAGTGAATGCAGATTTGACGAAGAAGTAAGACAAAGCATGAAAATTATTGGCGTGTACACAGAACTGGCCCGAAAGAATCGCGCGGCAGAACAGTTAGAAGTGCTACGAAAACCAGCAATCGATTAACGGAACAATGTTTGCATAGTCCTCCTAGAAATATCAATACATGACTTCAAAAGTTCCTAAGGTAAAACTTGAAAACAATCAATAAAGAATACTAATCTTAGTGATGAATGGTATTACCGGCGACCAATTAAAGGGATGAGCGGGCCCCATTTACTGAGTAAAGTATACATAAAACATGCAATAATCTAGAATGTTGTACTGGTGATTGGCCTGCGTACCCTTACCGCTGGTATGATATTCATTATTCTTGCAGCATGTTTACTCAATACGAGCATAAATTATGCAGTTAGTTATGTATCTATAGTTATCCATGTAGAACTACTTGATGGTACACCATTACCAAATGCAACTATATCGCTTATTCCCAGTAGTGATATCATGCATGTCTACACAAACAGCACCAATGCATCTGGTATCTCAGTCTTCAATATACCGTCACCATTATCGGGTAACCTCAAGATCCATTTAACGATAGAGTATAATATATATGGGATCATTTATGAAGGTGAGAAAACTATCGACACTACAATGCAAAGTAAACATATCATCAATATTATGCTCCCATACACAGTACTTAACAAGGAAATAAGAATCACCGATGAGTACGGTGAAAACATATCTGGCCATATAGCTCTAATATTTAATCACGTACAACTACTTAACGTAAACTTCAGTAATGGCATAGCATCGATAAATGGTAGAATGGGTAAACATATACTCTTATGGTCCAACAATACATTGTTTCAGAAAAAATATATGTTACATGTTACTATTGGCAATACTTCAACAAGCTTTGAAGGAATACCCAGCAATATACATATCGATATAAGGCCTCCGAGAATTAAGGTGCTAGGAACCACGGGGAGATATTGTCCTTCGCTTGGAATAATCCATGTGGAGCTTAAGCTGATTATCAGGGATGGGGTATCAACGTCTAAGAACACGATTAAGGCAATAATATTATTGGAGCATTGTAGCATGGGTGAATGCAGATTTAAACCGGGAATCAAAACCTCGTTGGGTGGTTATGATTATTCACAGTATATGAACGTCACTATATGGTACAATATTCAGCAAACATACTTCGCAGGGGGGAAAATAGCCAACGTTAGCTTTATAGTATCAGTAGAGGATCCGGGCAACCACCGTGTAAACATCGTTAAACACGTTACCGTACCTTTAAATACGGCTACGCCATCAAATACTTTAAGCTCAGCGAGCCCCACAATGAGCATTCAGAACGGCTCAGCTACTATCATAAGAACAATTAATGGAGAAAAAGGAATTATAGCTAGTAATGCCAGTCTTCTAAACTGGATTATCAAGAATATAGGTATTATTGTGTCGGTAGCGGTTGCATTTATTGTCCTTATACTTGAAGCTCGTTATCATAAAGAATGAGGAATCTCCTGCACCTATTTGTCCTTATATCACTTAATGCTTTAGCTGATAACTCGAGAGCCTTACGTGAATTCAGTGATACGCCTACACCAGCCTTAAGATATGTTGGTAAGAGCTCCAATAGATCATTAATGGCATCTATACTTAACACGGCGATCATATTGTCCCCGCCCAAATAACCCGTAATGCCTCCAAGACGAATAGTAGCTCTAGTTATCTCGCTATAAACACTCATGATCTTGACATATGTTTCGAACACACTAGTCTGAATAGTTGTTCTCGTTATATTATTGAAATCTATGTGTACCACAGCCAAGGGTTCTTCGTCACCACTAATATACACGAGTTTTTTATCCTCTTTTTCCGCAATTCTGCTTGCCATTAGTTGTGCTGTGAAGGGCCTCTTATGCACTAGTGATACTATCCTCACACCTTTTGGAGAGAGCGGCTCAATATCTGTCAGTATTTCTTCAAGATCTTTTTCTTTAAAGCCATTACTGAGCGCTATGAAGTAATCGTATCTAACTGGTATGACAAAACCTCCTCTCCTAGAAAACATTCTCTGAAGACTTGAGTAGATATTTGATTGTAGCTCCTGTATCTTCCACTCTCTATCATAGCCTAGTGTCTCCGTCCACTCTCTGTACTCCAATAATTTTATGAGCGTTATACGGGGCAAAAGACTCTCTACCTATTCTAGACTATTTTACTCAACGATGATGATCTCATCATCTCTTAGCTCTATTTCGCCGAGTTTCTTTGTCCTTAATATCATCTTCACAACAGCTTCTACGGCTCTTCTGGCATAGTCCTCGATTCTCTCCATTGCCTGCATTCTTGTTGCTCCAGGCCCAATTATACCTAGTCCTACTGGTTTTCCATACTCTATCATTAGATCCATCATTTTCCTAGCTGTCTGGCCCGCTACTAATTCATCATGTTTTGTCTCCCCCTGTATGACTGCACCGAGAGCCACTACTCCGTCAAGATCTTTTCTTTCTAGTAGTTTTTTCACGGCAAATGGTATCTCGTATGTCCCGGGAACTTTCACTACGATGGGAACTTTTACGCCGAGGAATTTTGCATGATTTATTGCTTTCTGAAGCATTAGATAAGTTATATCATAGTTGAATTCTGCCACGACAATACCTATCTTTACATCCATTGTAAACACACCACCTACATTTTGAGCGGACCTACATCGGGCCTACCTTGTCTAAGGCCTTGCCCAGCATATCTTGTAAGTGCTTCTCGTCCATGTCTAATTAGTTTTACAAGATTTAAAGCATGCTCCATTGCCCTGTTCTTGGCGATCTCGAGGAGCTCGTCCGGGTTATCAGCCTCATCCTCGTGTACTGTTACGTCAATAATGTGCTTACCGGTCATGATCTGGAGGATTATGAGGCCAGTGCTCATAGCTAAGTAGCTGTACTTATCAACCTGTTTGGCTCCAACCCAGCCCAAGGTTATGACCGCATCACATCCTTCGTTCATTATAAGATTCCTAGCAGCCACTGGTATGTCTTTGATGCCGGGAACAGTGTATCTTATTATCTTTGCTTCGGGCAGATTTTCTTGGATAACTTTTATGGCGTATCTCGCCATATCGACCCTTGAAAATGTCGTATCGACAACGCCTATTTTAATCATATAGGAAGCCCCTCTTCTCAGCCTCCGTAATGATATCGAATCCGTTGATGAAGAGCAGACCGTTCCTCCTCGCGAATTTTCGTGCGTCTTCGTATGGCAGGCTTATTCCCTCGGCGAGCATTTCCGCTATAACCATGCTAGGGGTTAAACCGGTGATCAAGGCAAGGGATGTTGCGAGCTCCGTGTGTCCCCGCCTATTCGCTAGTCCTCTCGAGGTTAGTAGTGGAACATGGCCAGGAGCGTAGAACTCTCGTTTAAATGTTTCGATCGCTTCTGTACTGAAGCCCTTATACACTAGTTCTGCAACCTTATGGAGACTCTTAATTGTTAATGCTTTATCGTTATCATTTATTCCCGTCCTGGTATCAACATGGTTTAGCCATAGATTGAAGGCTGGAGGATCACCGTATCTGGGCCTCCTAACACTGATTTCTCGTAGGACGGGGTGCTTTGATAGAAGCTCGTTCATGAACGGTAATCGGAGTGTTTCCCTGAACTTACTACCAGATACGAAGCATATCAGTCCTCCAGCGTTTTTCCTCAAATAAGTTATTTTCTTAGAGTCTATTACACCAGCATAGAATATCATATCAGTCTCAGCTTCTCTTTCAGCACTATCAAAAACTAAGACAGGCTTTCCCGAAAGGAGTTCGTTTCTAACAGCTATCCAATCAACCAAGTCTAGTACACCATTAGGATTCTGTTCTATAGTGTGTTTAGGGTACACTAATAATAAGGTATTCCTACCCAGATTACTCTTTGGGCGATGAAGATTCCTGGTCCAGACCGATGGAGGTGAGGAAGGGATCTCCGGCACAGAGCCCTTGATCATAAATCTCGACAAGATACTTTTGGGAGAAAGCCTGGATGTGATCGAGCATGCCTATATTCAGATAGAAGACGGTGTAATAACGGATATCGAGCAGACATGGTCATCGGATGGGTTAAGCATTGGTGGGATCGCTTTACCTCTCCCTGTTAATGCACATACGCACTTAAACGACTATGTTGCTCCAGAGTCCTGTATAGGTTATGATCTAGCATCGTTTGTGGGGAGTAAAGGAATAAAGCTACCGATTACGCGTCTGTTAAGACATAAATTCATTGACAACCCACTGGCTAAAGCAATCAGTATATACTATGCCTTAGTTGATTTCCAAGAACACAAAGATTATTGCAGAGAAAACAAGGAGCTCATAGAAAAAACCGGACCTAGATATCTGGGGCTTTCCAGACCCTTTAATTTACTTGATACGGTAGAATACGATGATGTAGCAAGGATTTGCGGTGGTATAGGGGTATCGAATCCGCTGAGGATACCTCCATATGTTATGGAGGAAATCTCCCGTCTCTCCCTCATGTATCCGGTCAGTGCACATGTCAGTGAAACAAGACGAATGGAAGAAAGAGGTAGTCTTCACTATCTTTTGAATTACAGAGTGAAACTAGTTAGTGTTGTACATGGTATTTTTCTCAAAAAATGGGAGTTCAGACGGCTGGCAGAAGAAAATATACCGCTCGTGGTCTGCCCACGTAGCAACTTATGGTTTATTGGAAGAATGGCCGACATAGCCGCTGCTCTCAAAGAAGGAGTTACCATAGCTTTGGGTACAGATAATGCAGGCTGTTTTCACCCAGATATCTTTGCCGAGATGGAATTGTTATTCACAATATATAGAGGGGATATCGATACACGCGAGATTGTCAAGATGGCCTTTACTAATGGTTACAAAGCACTAGGTACATCGCCAAGATTTATAGATGTCAGACAACCGGCTGATATGTTAATATTGAGAGAGCCTAGACTTGCCAGATATTCATGGAATGTGTACGGCTCGATCATTAGAAGAGGTGCTTATTGTGATAAACTCGTTGTACGGGGTGGGGTTATTATAAAGAGTTTTAACTAGATAAGACAATACCTTATTCTCCGAATAAATCTAGGCAAGGGTGTATGCTAATTGTCAACGATACTAGACCCATGGGGCCACTTTGCTATCGAGAAATACGAGAAGCTCTTCAAGCAATTCGGTATTCAACCCATTGATACTGTTCTAGACAAGCTCCCCATTAAACACCATTTCTTCACGAGAAGAATAGTGTTTGGCCATAGGGATTTTGATAAATGGCTTGACGCCCTCAATCGTGGGGAAAAAGTCGCTGTATTGACGGGTTTCATGCCCAGTGGCCATACCCATCTAGGACACTTAATGGTTTTCGAGGAGCTGAAATATCTTCAGAGCCTTGGTGTACATGTTAAAATAGTAGTTGCAGATGCAGAAGCATATGCTGTCAGAAAGCTTGGTCGTCGAAAAGTGATCGAGTATGGCTTAGAATATATACGCCACGCCATAGCATGGGGACTCGACCCTACTAAGACCGATTTCTATTTCCAGACAAACAATACAACGCCATACTATAGGCTAATCCAGATGTTCTCGAGAAAAATAACGAAGGCGGAGTTCGAGGCCATTTATGGAGAGGCTAGCCCTGGTAAGATCGTTGCCGCACTGACACAGGCATCGGATATCCTCCATATGCAACTGAAAGCTTATGGAGGCTACAAACACATCCTTGTGCCAGTGGGCGCTGATCAAGACCCTCATCTCCGCCTAACAAGAGATCTAGCTGACAGATTCGCGCAAGAGCTTGGTCTAAGGAGGCCTGCATCATTCTATCATAAGTTCATACGTGGTCTCGATGGAAACAAGATGAGCAGTAGCAAATCAGATTTCGCGATCCTCCTATTAGACAAGCCCGAGGTAATTAAGAAAAAAGTAATGATGGCATTGACAGGCGGTAGGCCCACGGCGGAAGAGCAGAGGCTTCTTGGCGGCGAGCCAGAGAAGTGTACGATCTATGAGCTATATACATATTTTCTGTTACGAAACGATGAAGAACTGAAGAAACAGTACGAAAGGTGTAGGAGGGGCGAGATCCTCTGTGGTAGATGCAAAAAGAACGCATTAAAACTATTATTAGAGTTGATCAAGGTTCACCAGGAGAAATATAGGGAGCTCTTGGAGAGCCAGATTGTCGAAAAACATGTGAATATACCTGATTTCTAAGACTTTATCACCCTTCATCCATTTATTTCTTCGATAAGGCGTAATGCGACTGATAATGGATCATCCGCCTTCGTTATAGCGGAGCCCACAATTATTATTTCAGCTCCAGCCTCTACGAGGGGCTTTGCCTTACCTGGCTTTATGCCTCCAGCTACGGCTAATGTTGCATTTAGTCGAGCTAGTTTCCTTATCTCGTTAATCATATCAGATGCTGTTATTCCTCTCCTTCTTTGGACATCTATACCGAGATGATACAGTATTATATCGGCTCCGAGACTGATTGCTTCCTCTGCTCGCTTCACCGGATCGGCACAGTTAATAAGGTCTACCATGACCTGTCCATTGTATCTGTGGGCGGTTTTTACAGCATCTATGATGGTTGAGTCGTCAGCTAGTCCAAGCACAGTTACGATATCTGCACCTGCTTTAAACATGATTTCGGACTCAAATCCTCCTACGTCCATTGTCTTCGTATCTGCAACCACTTTTGACTGTGTGATTTCTTTCAATAGTTTTACACTCAATGCCCCCCAGGATTTTATGAGGGGTGTGCCTGCCTCAATCAATAGTTTTTCTCTGTCAAGCTCGGAGGATAAGATGCTTGCAAGCCTTAGGGCAAAGGAGATGTTATCCGTGTCGAGGGCTACTTGAAGTAATGCCATTTATTCCACCACGAATATCCAATACTATAGAGTGTATTTGAATAAAGCGCCCAGAAGTGATTATCTTGGACAATATAAAGGATGAAAAGACCAGGCTCCGGCGACTCATTTGGGATCTCATGGAGAGAAGGAATATATCGAGGTTCCCACGACCTGTATATGGCAGGATACCTAATTTTGTCGGTGCGGAAGAGGCTGCTAAAAGGGCTTTATCACTCAACGAGTGGAGGAGAGCACTAGTTGTAAAGGTTAATCCCGATTCTCCACAGAGGCCTCTCAGAGAACTCGCTCTTCATGAAGGAAAGAAGGTTATAATGGCTACTCCGCGCTTGAGACGTGGATTTATAGTGATCGAACCAGCCGTTATCCCAAAATCTATGATCAGGTTCGCATCAACAATTAAGGGTGCTTTTAAGCTGGGCAGGCATTTACGCTTAACAGAGATACCTCCTATCGACATGATAATTACGGGATGCGTGGCCGTTGATCGAAGAGGAAATAGACTAGGTAAAGGAGGAGGTTATGCGGAAATAGAATATGCCATACTAAGAGAACTCGACGTCATAGATGAAAGCACACCCGTTATTACAACAGTCCACGATATCCAGATAGTTGATCATGTTCCTAGAGAAGAGCATGACCTGACAGTAGATATAATTTTAACGCCGACTAAGACATTAAGAATAGAGCCTAGACCGCCAAAACCAAAAGGGATTTACTGGAACGTATTGGGCAGCAGGAAAGACCTGCCCGTTATCAAAGAACTGCGACAACTACTTTCTCAGAAATGAAATCCTTATTTTGAAACCATAGTTAAGAAAGTAGATAGGTGCATGGTTGTGGATCCCAAGAACCTGCTTGAAACAGCCAGAAATATAACAAATAACACACTGAGAGAAGTGCTTGACGAGGTTCTACGCGAGGCAAGCAGTGTAACGGCTTATGCATCGGAACTGATAGACTATATCAGCGATTACACATTGCGTGGTGGAAAGAGGCTAAGAGCATTCCTTGTACTGATAGGATATTGGGCGGAGAAGTGGGGTAGCGGAAACCTTGACACGATACGGTACATCATGGCCGCTATAGAGTTTATGCAGAGCTACTTCTTGGCCCACGATGACATAATGGACAGAGACACCATAAGGAGAGGCGGGCCCACAGTACACGTTATGTTTGAGCGGAGCTGTAGAGATAAGTCCTTGCTGACTGATTGCAAACACTATGGTTTAAGTCAGGCTATTCTCGGAGGAGATTACTTGGAGAGCTTGGCAACCTACTCTTTCTATAAATCGGGTGTAACCAGCGAAGATCTACGTAGACTGATACATTACTACACGCGTGGTCTTCGCCTAGTATCATATGGGCAATTCTTGGATGTTCTAATAGCTGGTCTACCCCTCGATAAGGTTACTGAGAAAGATGTGATTACAATCCACAAGTACAAGACGGCGTCCTACACCATAGAGCTACCATTATACTTGGGGGCAATTGCAGCTGGGTCTAAAAACCATAGGCTGTTCGAAGCCTTTACTGCCTACGCCTACCCTGCGGGCGTAGCTTTCCAGATACAAGATGATATCTTAGGCCTATATGGTGATCCAAAAATTACAGGTAAGCCTGTTGGAAGTGATGTTAGAGAGAAAAAGAAAACACTACTTGTTGTCAAGGCCTACGAATGGGGTAGTGAAGAGGATAAAGAGTTTCTGAGACTAGTATACGATAAAAAGAAGCCTGAAGAGATAAGTGAAAATGATATTTTAAGGGTCCAAGAAATCGTGAGGAAGACTGGTAGTCTTGATTATAGTGTGGAATACATGCATCGATTGACAAGAGAAGCTAAGGCCGTGCTTGATAAATGTGAGTGTATAAGTTCAGAGGCTAGGGAAGTGCTTGAATGGCTCTTGGAGCTAATAGTTAAACGAAAGAAATAGATTGCGGAAACCTGATTATTTTTGCTCTCCTACCTCCTCCTTCTCCAGTTCCCTTATCATTTTCTCGACTTCTTCTGGGGGAAGGGATGGCGTAGTCGCTAGTACATAACCTATGTAACCTATTATTCCAAATAATATGAGCATACTGAAGTATACCGTTAATTTTATAACGATGATCGATATTGTTTCTCCTGCTCCGAAGACCAACCAAGTATAAATGATCGCGAAGACCGTTGCCAGACATATCAATAGAAGACCAGCAAGCCTACTATAACCCATATTTCATCACTCATTAATATGCTATCTATTAATTATTGACTCGTCAGCATAAAAACTATGTATGAGAAAAGATTTATGGCTGATCACCCTTGGGTAGGAAACGAGGAGAAATAGAGGAGTGGCTCAGAAAAGTTGTTTTCTCCGGTGAGAAAGAAGAATACATAGTGTTTATCAAGCATCGAACCAATGAGGGGGTCGTCTTAAGACCTATTCCAGGCAGGTTCATAGATGATCTTAGGCGGGGCTATCTATACGTAGGCGAAGAAATGATTCCTTTTCATAGAGTCATCGAGATAAGAAGAAAGGACGGGACAATAGTTTATAGTAGGAGGTCAGGGGAGAAAAAACAGGCCCTTTAGATCCAGCCCCTGAGCTTCATTGCTCTTACTACACGGTCCACCGCGATCGCATAGGCAGCAGCTCTCATTGGGTAATCGCTGTACTTCTTCTGCCATTCGTCGAATACTCTGTTGAAGTTCTTGGTCATTATTCTGTCTAGTCTCTCGAGTGCTTCCTCATCTGTTAGCCAGCAGCCCATGCGGTTGTGGCTCCACTCGATCCAGCTCATTGTTACGCCGCCAGCATTGGCGAGGATATCAGGCACTATGATTACACCTTTCTTGTGGAGTATCTCCTCTGCCTCGGGGGTTGTCGGGCCATTCGCACCCTCGCTGATAACCTTTGCCTTTATCCTGTCAGCGTTCTTGATGGTTATCACGTTCTCTGTCGCGGCGGGGATCAGTATGTCTACATCTAGCTCTAGGAGTTCTTCGTTGCTGATTATCTTGACGTCTCCCTTCTTATAGTTGGTTACCTTTCTCGTCTCGTTCTTTACCTTTATTGCCTCCTCGACATCGATTCCGTTGGGGTCATAAATTGCTCCGCTTCTATCACTAACTGCTACTATCTTGGCACCCCACTGCTTGAGGTAAAGGGCTGCGTACTGGCCTACGTTTCCGAATCCCTGGATCGCTACGGTCTTGCCCTCCACTCCACCGATCCAGCGCTTAGCAGCTTCTCTAGCTGTTAGGGCAGTGCCGTAGCCAGTTGATACTATTCTTGCATGTAGTCCGCCCAACTCTACCGGCTTAGCGGTTACTACACCCCAGGCATTGTAACCTACGATCTTGCTGTACTCATCAAAATACCAAGCCATGGTCTGTGGGTTGGTGTAGACGTCAGGAGCGGGTATGTCAACATCAGGGCCTACGTCCTTTGCAATTGCTGCAAAGTACTTCCTGCTTAGCTCTTCTAATTCTCTCTGGCTCAGCTCCTTGGGGTTAACCCTTATTCCTCCCTTACCACCACCGTAAGGTATTCCTGCAAGGCTGTTCTTCCAGGTCATCCACATTGAGAGAGCTACTACTTCTCCAGGAGTCACGTCCTCACGGTATCTGATGCCGCCCTTGTAGGGGCCTAAGGCACTATTGTGCTGGCTTCTCCAACCAATATAGACTTCGATCTTACCATTGTCTCTCCTTATGGGTATCTTGACTTGGACGAGCTTCTCTGGGTGGCGTAGCACCTCGACAACCTCATCAGGAAGACCAAGAAGCTTGGCTGCCTCTCGTAGCTGTTTTACAGCCATTTGATAAGTAGGATCGTTTTCATACAAGATAGGTGAGATCTCCATTCGGAATCACCACTATGTTTTCTACACATTAAGAATATACTATATTGTTGGGTATATATATCCTTCGGTAGAGTACTTATATGTTAATACTACTATGGGTGGGAACTGAGTGGGTATATATGTGCATATAAATGGGCTGTAAATATCGAAATAGAATATCGTATCATATATATCTACAAGGATAATAGTTGTATATAGATGTATGTATTATCAAAATCTACTCCTCTCTTATTATCAATGTATCGCTATTCTCCTGAAGTGTCTTGAATAACTTGGATATATCTACATCCTTTATTGGTGGCAAGACATGTGGCTTGGGCGGATCCTCTCCGGGCTTTAGAGCTCCTCTTCTCACCAGTTCCTCAATTATCCTTTTCTTGATAGTATCATCGGCCAACACGCTATGATATATCGTTGATAGACTCTTCTTGATCATATCTGGTATGTGAGATTCATCCCTCTCCTCATGTATGTGGGGATTACGGGGCTCTATCTGGTATATCTCGATTGTTTTCTCGAAGACATCTTTATCCACGTTCTTCTTTATCCCTGTGTATTCTTCGAGCATGTAGACTATTTCATAGGGCTCTATACTGAAGCCGCTCGCATAGGCTAGTTTGTCCACGAGCTCCATGGTCATAGCATGTTCTCCGGCGTTACTCGTCTTTATGATGTCCGTCTCGAACTTTGTCAGCCTCGCGATCAACATGTTCATGAACCTATTTGTAATTTCCGATACACGCCCCCTCCTTCTGAAATAGAATCTTCTGCCTACGAACTTCGTCTTGTATGGCCATTTTATTCTGATCATGGTGTATGGTGATTGCGCCATGTAGAAACCGGCTGCATAAATGTCGACATACTCGTTGACTGCACCTGGTATATAGTTATCCGAGTCTATAAAACCAACATATCTCCTCCCAATGATCTTCGATAAGAGCAGCCCTAAAACCATGCCTTCCCCCTTTCCATCTCTGATCTTCCCTGATTCATCAAGAAGATAAGGGTAACCTGCCTCGACTAATCCATCACTAAAAGCTAGGTCTTTCTGGTGTATCATGAGAAAAGGCCGCCTCGTTAAGCGGTAAAACTGGTATACCGTGTCAAGCTCAATCCTATATCTGTCAATGGGTTCTCGTCGACTATTAGAAACAATTATGACAAACGCCTCATGCGGAATCCCGCTAAGAACTCCTTCCAGGACCTTTGGATTCTCGTCTTTGACCGGTATTATTATCGTCATGTTTGACTCAAGCTCTTCGAGCTCTGCCCTACCAATGTTTATAGTGCCAGCCACATCGCCTAATGGCCCACTCGACTTACCACCTGTCAGCTCAAGCACCCTCTGAACATCGAAGAACTTGACAGCACCGAATCGCTCCATATACCGGGGCATCTCTAGTCTCACTAATGCTTCACCCCCAGACTACTATATTTAGTAGAGAGAGGAATATAACATGAGTTGCAGAATCAACACTGTTTCGTGGTGTATCGGGATGCGCCTCGTTGTAATGACTGATCTCGATGGATGCATCCTTGATCCCGAGACATACGAGTATGATAAAGCACTTCCCCTGATACAAAGGCTAAGAGAACAGGGTATAGAAATAATCTTTAGCTCTTCAAAGACAAAAGCAGAGCAGTTGCTCTATATAGATAGGCTAGGGCTAAAGGATATAGTTTTCATAGTTGAAAATGGTGCTGCGATCTATATCCCGAAGAAGAAGGCCGGCTTACATATTATTAAACATAATACTAGATGCAGGGATCACGGGGATTACTATGCTTGTGTTCTCGGTAGAACGATAAGTGAGATAAAGAACATGATAAGTGACATTATAGAGAAGCACAGAGACCACATAATATGGATGGATGAGATCACACCAAGACTATTTAGTGAGCTAACAGGCCTACCTGAAGACGAGGCCGTGCTCGCACTTAAGCGGGAATACAGCTATTTATTTATCCCTAAGACGAAAAATAGGGCAACCATAGATGAAGTACTAGATGAAATAAGGGGGAGAGGCCTAAACATCCAGGTAGGTGGCGTCGGGATTAGCCAGATCAATGGGGACCATGATAAGGGCAAAGCTCTTCTCCTTCTAAGAGATATTATAAAGGACTATAGGGATGCCCACATAATCGCGGTAGGCGATGCTATGAACGATGCTCCAATGCTCAAGGTGGCAGATACAGGTGTGTTATTAGGAGTTGATCTTGACGTGGTTAAAGCTATTGGACGGGACGATCTGATCGTGGTGAAAAACAAGGGTTCTCTAGCATGGAGAAACATATTGGCAAGGCTAACAGGAAACTACGACTTAGTCATTAGAGGATGATGTTTTGGATGTAGCCCACACAGTATTGGCACTACTATTCGTTCTAGGTTTCCTCCTAGCTCTACTTGTTAGAAAGGCAAACCTATCAGGTGCGATCGGCTACCTCCTAGCGGGCCTCATAATAGGCTTAATGCTTCCAATTCCTGGAAAACTAATGTCTATGTTCGAAATACTATCCGAGGTCAGTATAATCCTCCTCTTCTTCGAGATCGGCTTTGAGATTCATATTGAGAATATAAAGGATATTATAAGACAGCCCCTCTACATATCACTCGTCGAGCTATTGCTTGCAAACGCTTTCACAATACTAATACTGTATCCGCTCGGAATACCAGTTCCACAAATAGTCGTAGTAGGTCTTATAGCTTCCTTCTCCAGCACAGTATTCACATATAAATTGTTAGAGGAACATAATCCGTCATCTACTGTTATCAAGACTGTACTAATGGTTGCCGCCGTTGAAGATATAATCATAGTAATATCTCTTAACTTCATTAAAGGATTCATCGACGGTATAATATCAATCGTAGTTAAGACTCTCTTATTCCTCCTTGCGGGAAGTATTGCTAGTTATTTATTCTCAAAATATATCCTCTCAAGACTCGTCACCCACGACGAACGTGGCCTAATACTGATGATATCTTATGGTTTATTCATGGGTGTTGTGGCCGACTACTTCGATCTAACTCCCGCTCTCGGTGCATTTATAGGAGGATTATCAATATCTGCTGTTGAGCACAGCAAGCCCGTTATGAAGATGTTTAAGCCTGTAAGAGCTGTTTTCATAACAATTTTCCTATTATCCATGGGTGTGAACATCGCATTACTGCCGATTAGTTTTGAAACCCTCCTCATTGGAATGGCCATCGGTGCCGTTGTAGCGTTCATACATTGTTTCTCAACACTACTTTCATGCATACTCTTCGGAAAAGGAAACAGAAGAGAAAGAGTTGAGACAGGGAGTTATTTATCAACGGTTAGCGAGCTAGCATTAGTGATAGCATATTACTCATATATTTATGGTAGGCCTGACGGAATTATATTCGTCGTGGCGTCCACTGCAATAATAGCTGGTTCGATCATTGCTTCTTATCTCGTAAAAAATTCGGGTGGGATAGAAAAAGTCTTTGACAAATTATGTAATACTGTAAGGGGGGGTCAGAAGCTAAGCTAGAACTTTACATATTTTTCGCCAGGACTACCACAGATGGGGCATTTCTCTGGGGGTTCCGAGCCTATATAGGTGTGGCCGCAAACCGGGCACACCCAAATATATCCATCTATAGGCATGTCTTGTCCTTTCTCAAGGTATTCCAATGCTTTCTTGTAGAGCTCACTATGTATCTTCTCTGCTTCAAGCGCCCACTTGAAGCTCTGGAGAGCTTGTCTATCGCCCTGTAGCTCCGCGATCTTTATATAGGCTGGATACATCTCCTCTACTTCGAAGATCTCGCCACGAATTGCCTGGCCAAGGTTCTTCTTGGTATCACCGGGTCCGAACGCCGAGCCAGCAACTACTTTGAAGTCAGCGTCTAGTCCGCTTAATCGTCTGGAATGGTTTCTAGCATGCACGTACTCGGCGTAAGCAATTGCTCTGAAGAGCCTAGCTATGTTCTTATATCCTTCACGCTCAGCTATCTCGGCATAGATGAGGTAACGCATATGAGCCATAGATTCTCCGCCGAAGGCAGACATTAATACATCCTGAGTCATAGGACGGGGCCTATTCATGTTAACACCGATTTCATAATATGTTTAAAAAGACTAAAAGGGGTTTTCAGCCCTCACACGGTTCTTCATCGCAGATGCTCTGTTCCGAAGTCGTTCATCACATGTTATCCCTAAGAACTATTAACGGTTATATAGTATTCTCTAACCGGTGCACCATATCATGAGGCCTGCCATCTTAGTTATAGACATGATCCACGAGTTCGTTCACGGTAGACTCAAAAGCCCAGATGCTGAGAAGATAGTTCCAGTGATAAACAAACTCCTCATCAAGGCTAGAGAGAAAAACGTGCCAGTCATATATCTGTGTGACAAGCATTTCCCGTTCGACCACGAACTCAAGATCTGGGGAGAGCATGCACTCTATAATTCGTCTGAAAACAGAGTCATTGATGAATTGAAGCCCGGTGAAAACGATATAGTATTGTATAAGAGAAACTACAGCGGTTTCAGAGACACTGGATTGCTTAACGTACTTCGTGACCTAGGCATTGACACGGTTATATTGACCGGCATACATACGCATATCTGTGTACTTCATACCGCATGGGATGCATTCTACTATGGTTTCAATCTTATTATTGTCCGAGATGCTGTTGCCGCGTTTAGTAGGGAAGACCACGAGTATGCCTTAGGATACATGGAGAAAATATATGGTGCCAAGATATTGTCGAGCGAGGAAGTAGTGAAAATACTTGACAATATTGATGATTAATGTTAGCCATAAATTGGAATTATGCCTATTAGCTTACCTTTATCATAAACATATTTTAACTTAGCACCAAAGACTTTTTCTATGCTCTTCCTCCCGATCACCTCTTCTATTGTTCCTTTATCGATGATCTTCCCATCTCGTAGTAATATGAAGTAATCTGCTGTATTAACTGCAAATACGGGATCATGAGTTGCGATTATGATGGTAGTATTTTTTCGGCATCTTTTTATGAGTCTAGATATTTCTATTCTGGATAATATATCTAGGTGACTGTCAGGCTCATCGAGTAATAGGTATTTAGGTCTCTTAACAAGTGCCATAGCAAGTACTACCTTTCTAAGCTCGCCGCTACTGAGTTCACTAAGCCTTCTATCAGCCAAGTGCTTTATACCAGTCTCGGCCATGACTGCTTCCGCCTCACGTATATCTTCATCTTTCTCGATCAAGCCTGTGTACAAGCCAGACCTTGAAATTAGTAATGCCTCGAATACCTTTAACCCCATCATCTCTGGGAGACTTATATCACCCATGTAAGCTAAGAGCCTCGCGATATTGGAGCCCCTAATCTTGGCTAGTTCTTTGAAATCTATTACTATCGTGCCCCTGTACTTGACCCGCTTGAATAGCATTCTCAGCAGGGTCGTTTTACCGGAGCCATTAGGGCCTAGGATCACAGTTATCTTATAACTAGGTATTATGAGATGAAGGTCTCTAAATACAATATTATTTCTGTACCCTGCCTCCTCAACATCTATCAATATATCATTCAATCGGTTCAAGCCCCATGACCCTTAAGCCTTCTTATCATTATCGATATAAAAAACGGCGCGCCAAACAAAGAAACTATCGCGCCAGCTGGAACCTCGCCCACAGACACTAAGAAGGGGCCAGCGAGTACGAGCCTCGAGAAATTATCGCTGAGCAATAGGAGAATGGCGCCAGTTAACCCGGCTATCACCGGTACAAGCCTATTATCGCTTGTTCCGAGCATAAGTCTAGCTATATGTGGAGACACGAGCCCGATGAACCCGATGAGGCCGCAGCAGGCAACAACGGAAGCACCTATGACGCCCGAGAAAAGAACTATCAATAGACGCGTAGTCCTGGGATTATATCCTTGTTGTGCAGCATACTCGTCGCCCATCAACAACGTATTAAGGGGTTTAGATGAAAGGATGTACAGAATAAATGATATTGCTGAAAGTACTTCCAACAACGGTATCCAGTCAGGGTCTATTGCGATGAAGCTACCTACAAGCGCGTAAGCGATATACGGGTTTTTACTAGCGACGATGTATGATAGTAGGAGGCTTGCACCAGAAAACATCGAGTTAACACCTATACCTGCAAGAACGTATGCTATATCGCCTCCACCTACTGATTCGGCCACCATTACAGTTATGGTAAGAGCTACTAGACCTCCCACCGCGGCTATAACGGTTGAGATCGCTAGGGAATAAGCATTAGAGCTGAATAGGTAGAATAACATGACGGCAAATACTCCACCACTTCCAATACCCAGTATATAGTGGTCGACAAGAGGGTTCCGTAGACTTGATTGGAGTAATGCGCCCGTGAGACCTAGTATTAAACCAACTAAAATGGCTGCCATTATCCTGGTGAGTCTGTATTGATATATTATCTTAGATGAGCCATAACCCATATGCAGGAATAAATAAGATAATACAATGAGAAGAAAAGAAAATACAGCAGCCATTGTCGTAAAAACAATTATTTTTCTTCTGTAGAGTCTATAGACGCTCATAATTTATCACAGTCAATGCCTCCTACCAATAACATATCCGATTACTATACCAACTATAATTATAGCGATGGATATACCAATAACCTCGCCATAGGATGAGGGTTGTTCAACAGATTTTGTACTTGTTATAGTTGTAACAGAGGCATATTCCTTTGTCACGGTTGTTACACTAGTTTTGACAACTGTATGAGATACCGTGCTAGTTGAAACTATTGTTTTAGTTACTGGTGTAGGGGTTGGCGCTGGGCCTAATGCATCGACTATTCTCTTAGCTAGAAGCACTGATGCTTCGCCGATTAATGGTCCTGGTCTCGATAACAGGTCTACTTCTGTTTTGTTTAAGAAGATCAGTTTTGCATTGATCTTGTTCAAGCCGTATTCAGTTAAAGTCTTATTGGTGACATAGGTTGTATCTATTATTACTACTTGTGGTTTCCATGACATTATGGTTTCTATATTTACTGCTTTCCAGCCAATGGTAGTTGCGACATTAGCTATTCCTATTTTTGAGAGGAGATCATCGATAAATGTGGCTTTGCCGGCCACCCATATGCCTTCATAGAAGCCTACAACAACTACAGCCCTAACAGTCTTGTATGGCGCGATATATTGTCTCGCCAGAGATATATTGTTCTCTATAGACTGGATCAGTTGTGAAACCCTTGTTTCAGATACATTGAATATCCTAGCGATCATGTCTATATCGGAATATATATCCTCAAGCGACTTAGAAGCACCTGCATGAAGATAAACTACTGTGAGGTTATAGTTCTCGAAGAACTTAAGGAGCTTAACATGCGCTCCAGCATCAGCCAAGATCAGATCAGGTTTTAATGCCAATATTTTTTCTGTTTTTATTGCTGACCACCAATACCCTCCAACATTTGATACGTTATGTGATTTACAGAACTCCGCGATACCATAGTAAGGATCTTTATATGATATAGAATCTACACCCACTAACCTATTCAGTAGACCGAGCGATGCCATGATCTCTGTTATGCTCGGTGATAATGATACCACGTGTTTCGGGGCTGTCTTTATCTCAATTATTCTGTTCAGCGCATCTTTTACTGTAACGGGGTAACTATGAGATAAAGGAGACAGTAGCACCATTGCCAGCACTAGCATAGCCATTAAAAGATAGGAATACTTGGTCACGGCTATACACCCCGGATTAAAACAGTTTTGAATAACTATCATTGATCTTATTTATAACGGTATCTGGCAGGCCACCTATTAGCTTGAGGGCGTCCAACTCCATAGGGTGGGGCTTAGCAACAATTATCATGGATTCTGGCGGGCCCGCGTAATCGTATTTTTTGAGCTCTGGGAGCAAATCTGCATGTACTACTTGTTCGGATGTTCCCGCTCTTGATAGCCCAACAGCTATTATTTTCGAGAGAATTCTTTTTTCATCTAGCTCCAGCAGTATGTCTACGGCCTCGGTTATTCTCATAATCTTTTTCTCCTCTAGCTTTAGGTCGAGCAGGACAAGGGTGTGAAGATTCCTCGTGAGATTCTCATATATAGTTTCGATCGTGGAATAAGGCTTGAAAGCTTCAGGATACACAAGTGTCACTGTTTTCCCGAACCTGTATATTTGAAGACCTGTTGCTGAGGCCGCGACCGAGTATATTGATACACCATGGATTGTCTTTACAGTAACTCCTTGCTCAAGAGCCTCTATTCTTATGGCATCATGAGTGGTCGCTATAAAGGGATCCCCTGGGACAAGTATAGCTATATTTTTCCGCTTAGCCTCGTCGACGATTTCTTTTATAGATCTTCCCTCAAGATCCCTTCGGCGCGCCAATACTAGTTCGGCGCGTGGGTTAAGACTGGCAATCTGCTCAGGCGTAAAGCCGTGTACCATGCTTGTATAGGTATCAATGATTATCTTATCAGCCTTGTTGATAGCATCTATGGCCTCCAATGTTAGATGTTTACTGCTTAGACCTAATCCAACGAAGCACAGCGTCATTGCGATTACGCCACCGTCTATGATTCTAGTGAACCTATGATTTAATAGTTGATTATTACAATCCTATAACGCCGATTAGAACGAGTATTCGGGGGAGTATAAAATGACAAAATACAGGCTTGCTGCATTTGATATTGATGGAACTCTCTCACTGAGCCGCAATACAGTGGAGCTTGACCTCAATGCTCTAAGAGCTCTCAGGGCCTTGGAGAAAAGCGGGGTTAGTGTAGTACTTATATCGAGCAATATGATCCCTGCAGTAGCCGCCCTCAAAAAATACATTGGACTATCCGGACCAGCTATTGGGGAGACGGGATGCATTATTTATTGGGGTGGAAATGAATTCGAGGTATTGACAAGGTATTCTGCGCGGAAAATTTACGAGGAAATACTGGGTGAATTTTCTGATTACGTATACGGCTCTTGGCAGAATAAGTTCAGATCATACGATTTTGCCCTGAAAATAAGGTCTGAATACAGAGGAAAAGCCGATGAAATAGTTGACGAAATAAAGGAATTCGTAAAAAAGAAGGCCCCCAATATTAAGGTAGGTTTTAGCGGATACGCAATTCATTTAACTCCTAGAGACGCTGGTAAGGGGAAAGCCCTTGTACACGTCATGAAGAAACTAGGAGTAAAACCTGAAGAAGCTATTGGTGTGGGAGACAGTCTAATGGATTATGATTTCATAAGATATGTTGGATTAAAGGTTGCGGTTGGAAATGCAGATGAAGAACTCAAGAGGCTCGTAGATCTTGTAACCATGAAGCCGAGTGGTCAGGGCGTTGTAGAGCTTGTAAGCAGGATTTTAGATGGCCTCTTATGACGAGGTAGACCAAGCTCAATTCTTCTTAGTCCATAGATACGGTGCAGAATCACGGCTAACATAAAGTTGTATATGACTGCATATAGGATGCTTGAAGCCCATCTGTAATAATATAGTATAGCCATAAAGCTGTAGAGGTAAGCCCTACCGATAGAAATCATCTCATGAACTATAGATTCCGAACCAAGAAAAGATTCCTGGATCAACCATACAGCTGAATAGAACTTCTTATCTTCAGCAATGAATACCTGGCCATGCACCACTGCAGCTGAACCAAATATTGTGAACGGATATAATAGCATTGAGACTATCGGTAAGGCTATATATAGTGCTTTCATACCCCATGAACCTAGTGCCCCTCTGGATAATAATATGGCAAGGAAGGGTATAACCCATGTCAAATAATTTAGATTGCCGACCTTATTGGTTACAAGGCATACAATTATTATGGCCGCATATGCCTTTGCCAAGGATAATTCATCGGTTTTACTATTTCTATAGAAGACATAGAGATAGGCGAACACACCTATAATCATTGCTGGTAGCCACAACCAGATCTCCCATGAAGGGAGCAGCATATAATTATATCTTAAAACATACAATGGTATAGCCCATATACTTAGATCCTGAGGAAGGCGATCGCTATGAAACAGCACTACTTTCATAAGGAAATCAATAGGGTTATACATCATAAACGGCAACACAATTGCTAATCCAGTAATCAGACCAGCACCAACATAGCGTATTAAATCTTTGGTTTTATGTTCGATATAATACTTGATTAGTGGAATAAAGCCTATGAAAACAACGAGAGGCTTAATAAGTACCGCTAGCGCTAGGAACACACCCGTTAATACAGGGTTTTTGTATCGTGCCATACTTATGAGGCTTAAAAGTAAAAACATTGACGTATATAGATCGAACTGATAGCCAAAAATCGTTGAATACGCGCCATAATTAATAAGCCAGTATTTCGCAGTATTCCAGCCATAATATCTCAGCAAAACATAGTAGATCAAATTAAACATTATAATCAAAGGAAGTTTCACTACGAACCTAATAACAATGAGATTATTCGAGATCATAGTTGCGAGCAAGTAAAAAGGAACAAAAAGGACAACAGCAAGAGGAGGATATGATACCTTATCGGCCAATGCATATACGGAGAACAAGCCATGCGTTACTGTGATTTTGCTCCACTCGATAAAATATTTGACATCATAGTAATTCCAGTTGTACGGGGCGACAATGAAGATGTATATGTTGGCCAGTAAAAGGAATAAAATCCCCCGCTTATGCCAAAAGTGTTTCATAAAGTCTTTAAACCCATTCACATATTTCCTTCGAGCTACCACTAGTAGACCACACCATTTCTTCATTATAGTTTTAATGATTGATAAAAATTTATTATAGTAATGATGATTGGTGACTAAGTCTTGAAGACTAGTAAAGACACAGTATTTGTCAAGCTTGGGGGTAGCTTCATCACTTATAAGGATAAGTTTTATTCTATCAATTTCGCGGCTCTCAAAAAATCAGTAAAGATACTCAGAGGAGTAATCAATGAATACAATATCTTGTTAGGCAATGGAGGAGGTAGTTTTGCCCATCCAATAGTCCTATGTGGCGAAGAAGGATCTATTTCGACGCTGGTAAAATGCCAAGAGGCGACAAGAGATCTTAATCACTTAATTGTCGATTATCTCGTGAATAACGGTATTCCAGCCGTCTCTTTTCAGACATCAGCTATAATATATGAGGGGGGACAGGGCCTTGAAGTGTTCGTGGAACCGATAAAGATCGCGCTAAGAAACAATATTGTGCCTGTGGTATATGGTGAGTGTATTCACTCCCTAGCAAGAGTGTTTAGGGTTCTATCCACAGAAGATGTTTTCCTAGAGCTGTCAAAACATATTAAACCCGTGCGTGTTGTGCTTTTAACCAATGTTAAAGGAGTGTATAATCGTGATCCTACTAAATACGATGATGCCGAGCTCATCAGAATTATCAATAAGAATAACTATAAGGACGTGATCGATAAAATATCCAAAAATACGAGTACA
>JALWQP010000059.1 GCA_027083045.1 Desulfurococcales archaeon | reverse complement strand
CTCTCCAGGAAAACGAATATATGGATTATCTCAGCCGTAAATTGGATAATGTTGTGCTCCTAAGTAAGCTTGTCCTTAACAGTGAACTTGTCGCGTCTAAGACTCTTAGATCGAGCGGGGAGATATACGAGTATATAAAAGAGCCGTGCCGGGAAGACTTTTGCTACGTACATTTAAGGCTGATAAGCAATGGTGAAGAAGTAGGTGAGATCAAGGTATTCTTATTCAATGGAAAAGCAGTGGCGTGTATGGGAAGTATAGGGAATGAGAAATTATATGGAAACAACGCGTTAAGTGCTCTGGAAAATCTACGTTCTATGGGGATAGAGCATGTTAAAATGATGGCATACAGTTTTGATCAGTCACTAATCGATAAGAGCCTAAGAAAAGTGATAACAAAGACTATTGTCTCTCCTCAACCGGAAAGAACTGAGACTGCGGAGAAGGAGATCGGGGAAAAGAAGCCAGCTGAGAGGAAAGTAGGAGACATTAACACATATATTGCTACAAAGCTGGGATTGCTAGATATACCCGCGGTTAACGTGGCGATCACAAGGGGTAAGAATCAATTATTGATTAATGTAGTATGCGACGAAGAGAGCGAGATACCCCCACCTAAAAACATAGCTCTGGCAACGATAAAATACTATATAGAAGCAGTGGGAGTGGGTAAGGCGAAAGAGAAGATCAAGGTTGTTGTGCACCATAAAAAGATATATACAGAGACATATGACTTAAGCAGAGATACAGATGTATGGAGGCTCCTAGGCTCTATACCCGAGATAATCCAGAAATATAATCTATATGTTGAAAAACTCAAATACAATATAAAGAACAACAGAGCCCTCGAGTTCTCCCTTATGCTAAAACGCTATGGAATATACTCTACAGCCAACATATACGAAGTGACCAAGGAGATCTACAATAAACTAAAGCAGGAGTGGAAAGGAGACCTCAAAGTAAAGGCTAAAATAGGAGCATGGGGACTAGAGGCCAAATACCCATAAGAACCAGATAATACCTGATCAAGGAATAAACACATACTAGGAAGCGGTAAAGGAGAGTATATAGACCACGAGGAGTATCCTATACAACACCCATAGTCTTAGGAGAAGACGGATAACTCGAATTAGTCCCAAAGTTATCAATCTATTACCGGGTAACAAGTAATGGGATCCAGCCCTAGGACATTGCTTGACAACCTATATTATTTCCTTGCAAGCCATTATTTAAACACGTCAATGCTTAGCATCCCGCACGAATACATGAGGCTTGTCGGCCGTGTCTGCTTCGAGATAGGTGCGGTAGCGTTTCTCTCGGCCCTGTATGATTTCCAGATGCGGGTGAGCCTGATAAGGTCAAGGTTTCTGGAGATCATATATTATCTCAGCGGGAAAGGGATCGGGTTATTTGATCTCCTAGACGATAAATACTTTAAGGATATGCTCGGCAAACTGCTAGAAAAGACATCGTTCTTCCACAGGTTTGATCGTAGTGCGGCTCTCTTCAAGATCCTTTTGAGAACATACTATGAAACAGACTGGGAATCCCTCATATCCGGTATAGAGGGAGACATGGATGTTGGGATAGCCGAGCATATATATAATAGATCAGTCTTTTCGGCGCCCTCCAAGGAACTATCCGGGCTATTAAACAGGTTTCTTTCGAGGAAAAAGAGTTCTCCGCACAAGAGGATCAACTTGTTCCTTAGATGGATGACTAGGGACGAGTACCCCGACCTCGGGCTATGGTCCAGCATCATTGATAAGAAACGCCTCCTGGTCCCCCTAGGTACAGAGATAGCGAGGACAGCCGCTAGGGTCTTCCTGGGAAGAACCAGGGAGTTGCCGAGGAGCAGGAAGAGCGTGTATCTCGTCACAAGCATTCTCCGCGGCATCAACCTCGAGGATCCCGTGAAGTATGATTTTGTCCTATCCAGACCCATGATTCTCGGCCTATGTAATAAGGATATGGAGTATTCGTACTGTTGGGTGTGTCCACTGAAGAGTATATGTAGGGCCGCATCGAGGATCGATCCCGAGCTCCAGATACTAGTGTTCAAGGAAAAGCTCCGAATAATGGATGAGATGAAGAGGTATGATCGCATCCATAACATCGTCTTAAATAAGGGGGTCAAGTATATCCACGAGAAATACGTTGATCGCCTCGGCCTCATCTGCTCCTCGGATAGAAGCGTCGATCACGGGTTAAGACCCGATTTCTTCTGCGACCATAGCTCTCCCATAACCCTGGTTGCGGAGGCTAAGACAAGCACAAGGTCTAAGGAGGCTCCGGTACAGCTGAGGACGTATATTGATGAACTAAGGATAAGGGAAACTAGTGATAAAAAGTATTTTGCTTTCCTGATATTCGGAAAACACGATCCCGTAGAGCTTAGCCACATCATCGAAACACTATACCTGACTAATACCACGCACGTAGCCGATCGTATCGAAATTATAATCGTGGAGAAGGAGCCGCCCATAATCATCAACATAAAAACTTAGCCGACGCATGGTTCTTGCTAAGACACCGTAGAGCAAATCCAAGGGTTATCCCCACGGGGGAAACCGATTCTAGTATAGATGCTGGATGACCGCATTATATCCTATCGTATTCGCTTGAAAGAAGCTATCGGGATTCCTAAACATGATGCGGGAACAGGGTATTTCATGGGATAAGGAAATGAGTAGTGATATCTCCGCATTGGTTAATTGAACAATAGGTAGGTTTAAATACCTGTATACAATATCCATGGAATCGGTGTAAACGGTTGAGCGCGGTTCTAAGTATACGCATACCCCGCAGGCTCAAAGAGGAAATGGATAGGCTAAAGGGGGAAATAGACTGGAAAAAAGAAATAATAGATTTCATAGAGCAGCGGATCAAGTACTATAAGAAGCGCCTTGTCCTAGAGGAAATCCAGAGAGAACTCGAAAAACACCCTATCCTGCCTAGGGGTTCCGGGGCAAGAAGTGTGAGGGAAGACCGTGATCGTTATTGATGCCTCGTCCGTCGCCAAATATGTTCTTAAAGAAGAAAACTGGCCTGAAATAAGAGAATACCTCCTGTACAGCGAGGTATTCAGCCTAGACCTGATGCTCAAAGAAGTATTAAATGCTATATGGAAGCACTACTCCCTACTCCGGTCTATACCAATCGGAATAGCTTACGCAAAGAAGAACATCCTGTTCAAACTAACCGATCAAGAAATCATAAGGATCGAGCCCCAACACAAGTACCTAGAACCCGCATTCGATTTCGCGCTGAAAAATAAGGCAACAATATATGATTCCCTATACATAGTCCAAGCCCTCCAAAAACAAGCGCAACTACTGACAAGCGATAAAAAACAAGCAGGAATCGCGGAAAAACATGGTGTAAGTACAATCTTTATACCATAGAATACTTTGCTTATTTCCAACCCGTCGTTCCCAATTATTCAGACACGGACATGGATTTCTTCTTGCTCTTTACTGTGTGATCACGAGCATATCCTGTTTAAGCCCAGCGATGACTGCTTCTTCACAATATGTGTCTTATAATGCACAGTTAAGATCTAGATCCTTTTTGAAGCCATAGCATACTTATCCCTGTTAAGCCCGGATTGTTTAGATTAGAACTAATACAGAATATGCCTGTTTTTGGAGAAGCTAATCTTTGGATTTTATAATGAAAAACTATATAATAATTATTTGATAATTACACGGTTTTTGATCCCTTTTATACGGTAGCATATTATTGATATGCTTTTTCAAGTACAACTTATGAGAGTAGAAATTAAATATGGGAAATATTATACGAGATAGAGATGTTGTAAAGTTCATTAAATGAAAGATTAGGTTGACTATGTCGAAGCAGTATCTTAAGAAATATGATGAAAGTCTACATATGTATTAGATTGGTGGTGAAGGAGCAGTATGACCATGGTCGAAGCTATTGGACTGTATAAGAGCTTCGGATCTGTTGAGGCTGTCCGTGGTGTTTCTTTTAGTGTATCTCGCGGCGAGATTTTTGGTCTTTTGGGTCCTAACGGGGCGGGTAAAACTACGACTATAAGGATGATCACTGGTTTATTAAGGCCCGATAGAGGACGTGCGTTTATAATGGGTATTGATGTGCATAGAGACCCTATAGAGGCTCGGAGCCATATAGGCGTTGTTCCAGAGGTTTCAAATCCATATGTGGATCTGAGTGTCTGGGATAATCTTGTACTTATAGGCAAGCTCTATTGCATCCCTAAAGAAACCATTATTGAGAGGGGAAAATCCCTCCTGGAGGAGCTCGGTCTATATGATAGAAGAAGCTCCAAGGCAAAAACACTATCTAAGGGGATGAGGAGGAGGCTCTTACTGGCTATGGCTCTAATCAGTGATCCGGAAATATTGTTTCTCGACGAGCCAACATCAGGACTAGATGTTTTTAGTGCTCGGAAAATCAGGTCGATGATTACGGGGCTTCGCAGGAACGGTAAGACTATAGTATTAACCACCCACAATATTGATGAAGCAGGCATGCTTTGTGATCGTGTGGCGATCATTAATAAGGGAAAAATCATAGCAGAGGGCACCCCTGATGATCTGAGGATAAGATATGGGAAGTATATAGAGATAAAGGTTTTATTCGATAACAGTATTGATTCTAGCGTTCTCAACGAGTTCAGAGATCATTACAATGTAACATGCGATGAGAGATGGGTAACCATAATATGTGAGAAGAACGAATTAGATGAAGTATTGGATAAGATCATGAATATTAAACACAGGTTAGATCTAAGGATAAAGGATCTACATATTGAATCCCAGTCATTCGAGGACATATTCGTCAGAATTGTTAGGGGCGAGTAATATGGTCGCAGGTATAAGTGATTATTTGAAGAAGATATGGGCCTTGAGCATTAAGGATATGAGGCTTTATTATTTCAAGGGACCAACGATCGTAATGGGCGTAGTCATGCCTATGTTTTTATGGCTTGCATTTATGATCGGTTCATCTCCAAGTATAGGTAGTGCGGTCGCCATGTTATTATCCATATCCTCCTTTTTCGCAGCTTCTTCTATCACACCTGTAATATTACCATGGGAGACTAGGCAAAAGACACTTGAAATGATACTAGCAAGACCAATAACTATTGAATTAGTATTGATAGGAACATGTCTTGCATCAATGCTCTACGGCGTCTTTGTATCGTTAGTTATAATTGCTATTGGGATATTTCTTGGTGTATGCGCAGCAAACATACCTGTTCTTATTGCGTCCATACTACTATCGTCGATATGTTATTCGTTTATGGGTCTTCTTTTCTCCGCTATACCCTCCGATGTACCAGCAGACGCGGTCCTATTATCAAGTGTTGTTAGGATGCCACTTATATTCATAAGCGGAGTATTTGTTCCAATAAATAGGCTACCAATACTTATGAGACCCTTATCGTATGTATCGCCGTTAACATATTATGCTGACATAATCAACGATTTATACATAGGGAGATCAACGTTCAGCTTAGGTATAGATTTTTTGGTCCTACTATTGTTTACGATAATTCTAGGAATATTCACCATCGAAACGAACAGGCGTACTATTATAAAGAGACTATAATATTCTAGGATCAATAATGGTTGGCACCAAAGTCGGCCGATATAGATGGAAATAGTAGGTAGCATACCGAATTATCTATCGGCCTTAGAAGAATATATGATTCTACATATCATAATGCTTGGGTGGTTATATGCCTAAACATACTACCGTGATCTTTGATGACGGTATTTATGAAAAACTAGTAAAGGAGAGCATTAGGAGGTACGGTACGGTTAGGGGAATGTCAAGAGTATTGAATGAATTGCTGCGGGATAGCCTAAGTGGTAAACAAGAATTGATTAAGCTGATATATTCTGAGAAAATAGCTGAGGTCTCTGCGGAAGAGCTTAATGGGCTACGAAGAGAGCTCAATAAGAGGTTCATCGTGAGATGATTGTGTATATGATGTACCTTCTTCTATAGGCGAGGATACGGGTTAAAACTTATCTTTTAAGGGCGCTAGTAGAGGGCAAGACAAGAATAAGCTTGATCTTTTTGTTCGAACTACAAGCAAAAGCCTCTAGGCTATGTATCTGGGGCAACAAACACTATATTCTGCACTATATTCTGGATATCCGACGGAGTTCCATGCTTTAGAAAATATATCATTGAGGCATCATATGGGCTACATAGACTTACCAGCGACTACATCGACTGCGTCATCGTGGCAACAGCAATATCTCATCGAGAACCGCTGGTAACAGAGGATGAGATAATCTTGAATATGAAAAATATGATAAAAGAACGCTATGACATTGACATATTTACTCATAATGACATAGTGGACTAGATTAGCCATGCCTTTTAGACG
>JALWQP010000058.1 GCA_027083045.1 Desulfurococcales archaeon | reverse complement strand
GTCTACGAGTGTCGGTACTCCCAGTACCTCTGGGCTTATCATATAGGCTCTCAGGTGGCATCCTCCACGGTTGCTGGTTGCGTATCCTAGTCCGTGACCCTGTGCTCCACGTGGGTCATATGCTGGTAGTTCTTGTTTACGGACCGACATGCTGACCTCTGGCGCCCCGTATTTCTGGCAGAGCCTGTAGCTACCCTCTGCCAGGTCGTTGCCGATGCCGCTCCTGTAGGCTATCCTCCATGTCAGCTCAACTATTACTTCGGGGGTGCCCCACTTTGCGTGGAGGCCTCGTAGTTTCTCCTCGGGTATCTTGCCTAGCTCTACTAGTTCTAGGAAGGCAGCGATGGTTGCTCCGGTGCTTATCGTGTCTAGTCCTAGCTCATTGGCTAGGTAGTTGGCCTTCATGATCGCGTGCATGTCGAATATTCCGGTGTCTGCTCCGAACGCCCAGATCGTCTCATATTCTGGGCCTCCACCTTCTCCACTGAATGGGCTCTTGGCCTTTGTGTAGCGTGCACATGTGATCATGCATCCCCAGCACGCTTCCTCTAGGCTCTTCTTTTTATCGAGGTATTTCTCGGCCATTGTTTCTCCGCTTATCTTGTCGGCGTGCGGGAATACGCTCTCCCTGAAGTTCTTGGTGGGGAATATGCCGGCGTTGTTGATTATGTTGACGAGGACTGCTGTTCCGAGCTTGGGTAATCCCTCGCTTGTCACGGGGTTCTCGCGGTGTTTGCGGGCTGCCTCCTTGGCTACTTCTCTGAACAATGCCTCGTTGGCGACCCTGGGCTTCTCGTGCCCCAAGACAGCAATTGCTTTGACTTTCTTACTGCCCATTACTGCTCCGTGCCCGCCTCTGCCCGCGGCCCTGTTCTTATCGTTCATTATGGCGGCGAACCTGACGAGGTTCTCGCCAGCTGGGCCTATTGCCGCGACCTTTATGTTCTTGGCCTCGTCCTTACCTACTTCGGCTGTGAGCTCCTCTATGATCTTGTCTGTTGTGTGGTGGACGTCTAGCCCCCAGAGATGGTGGGCGTCCCTGATCTCAACCTTTCCGTCATGTATCCATATGTAGACGGGCTTCTCCGTGGTCTCCTCGAGTATGATCCCGTCGAACCCCGCGAACTTCAGCATGGGGCCGAATTTCCCGCCGCTCTGGCTATCGTGGATCGTGTCTGTTAATGGGCTCTTGGTTACACTGCACCATCTACCGCTCTCGGGGACACCAGCTACCCCTGTTACCGGGCCTGTTAGGATGAACAATTTGTTGCTGGGGCTGAGCGGATCGCATCGAGGCGGGATCTCTTTGAGCGCTAGATAAACGCCTAGACCTCTACCGCCGATCCACATCTTGAGAACATTCTCGGGCGGTAGGGGCTCAATTCTTATCTTCTCGTTCCAAAGATTGATACGGGCTAGTCTGCCCATGTAGCCTCCGAGCAAGAATTTCATCCCCAGTTTATGGTTTTGTCAACGTTTTTCTAAAGCTTTTCGTTAGTAATATACAGATTATTATCTGCTGATAAACTGTTTGCTTTCTGTATATTTTGTTTGAATCCATGTATTTCCCACATCAATATGTCAATGGAAAAAGTTCGAAAATTCAAGGTTTATTGATAAGCCTTGATTATCATATGAAAATGGAAACAGTAATAAATCCGATGAGATATTCAAAGATACTGAACAAAGACACATCAATGAAAAAAGGTGGAAGACATGAGTCAAGGCCCTAGGATTATAGGTAAAGATGCTCTCGGGAGACCAATAAGAGATTATTCGAGCATGCCTTGGTGGGGTGTACCTCGAAAGGAGATACCCTGGTACCCCCGGATAAACTATGAGCGGTGCATAGGATGCGGTATATGCTTCATAACATGTGCAGGCAGAACAGTCTACGACTGGGACTTCGAGAAAATGAGGCCTATTATCGCCAGGCCATACAATTGTATGGTCGGATGCGATACATGCGCAAAAATGTGTCCACGCGATGCGATCATATTCCCACACCTAGGAGAACTAAGAGCATGGCGGGATAAGTACCAGGTAATAACAAAGGCGAGGAAGAAGCTCGAGGAGATCAAGAAGAAAATGGGTGGGAACAAGGAATGAAAGAAGAATTACCAGCACCTATGAAAACACTTAGTGAAATATCAGCCGACTTACTGACGGCTTTTAAGAATCTTAGAGAAATTGTGCGGAGGCCCAGCAAACTTGACGAAAAGACCAAGCGGCTAGCGTTGACTGCCGCGTATGCGGCTATAGGATGCGTTGATTGTCTCGCGGGATGTATTACTGAGGGGCTTAGTGAGGGAATAGGGCTCGACGAACTATTGGAAGCGGCATCAATAGCAGTACTCGTTCACGGCGCTGAGGCGGTCATAACCATCCATAAAGCAATCAAAATGATTAGGGGCAAGATACAATAATCACTACCATGAACTAGGTTGCTTCATTATGTTTTTCCCTCCACAGGATAAAACAATTTCTTGACGGTTTCACCGAACTTTTCAAATGGAATGCACTCATGGGGGGTAAGGACGTAACATATCAGTGCACCCACTAGACTTCTTATTTTTACACGTTCTTCTATTCCATCGCTACCGTAAACCTTTTTGGCTAGAAGATTTATTGTCGAGCTACATAACTTGGAGATCTCTTGATCTATCTCCTCGTCTAAGGCTTGATACGAAAATGTAAATAATAGTAGCCTTCTCATACGTTTATCGTGGTATTTCTCTAGAAAGCTATCGACTACACAGCTAACGAGTTCTTTTCCCCCATATTGATCTGCGCATTTCTCAAAAAGGGTACGTGGTAGAACTCTGAGAGCGACTTCTTTTATAAGGTTCTTTTTTGACTTATAGTACCAGAATACAAGGCCTTTGGAGACACCAGCTCTTGCTGCTATCTCGTCTATGCTTGCCCCAGTATATCCTTTCTCTGAGAACACTTCAATGGCTGCTTCAATGATCTTATCTCGTGTATTACCCAAAGCGTCTTCCCTTGAACACTGAATACGAAGGCACATATTGTTTTATGTTTTAGAGAGGAAAAATAATTATGTTAGATATAAAACAATCTAGTATACTCGCCGTCTTCTTATTCTGACCAGTATGTGAAGGTATATGATGCAGAGTACGGGTTGAATTGCGGGTATTATTGCCGGAGCAACCGTTGCTGCCCCACCTAATGCAACAGCTGAGATTATTGTAGCTGCGCTCTCATTTTTAGTCATACTAACATAGGCTATTGCTGTATGTTCGCCGTATCCTATTCTTAGTGTCTTAGTAATGATCCACAATACGCCGAGAACGGCCAATATAATAAAAGCCTGGCCGAGAATTATTGTTATTGCTATATTCGGCTTATTCACGATTATGCGTGCCTTGCTCATTATAAGCAAGAATATCAGTATCAGCATACAGGTCATCGTGATAAAAGATAGGTGAGGTCCGATTTTTCTTTCATCTACTTGTTTTCTATGTATTAGGTAATATCGTGTTATCTGTCCTAATACTAGTGGGGTGATAAGAGCTATCAGCATTGATATCGCTATTTTGGATATAGGTATTTTTATCATTTCTAGGCTTCCATAATATTCCAGGTAAAGCGGGCCGACGAATAATGAGCCGAGAATTGATATGAATACAAGAGATGTGGCAAGCTCGATACTTCCCTCAGCTAGCAATACGTAGCCCACCGAGGCACTGCTGGCGGGAACAATATTGGCAGCAACGTATCCTAGCTTTATTGTTGGTTCTGGGAGGTAATTCGCTATAAGCATTGATAAAACCGGCATTATGAAGAGTGTTAGAAGGAATGCCGCGAAAAGCGATTTAATATCTCTTATAGCTCTCCCGATTTTTCCCAATCGTAGCTTTATCATTGATGGATAAAGAGTCGATATCGCAAGTATTATTATGATGTATTTTAGTAATTCTTTGTGCTGCTTTATTGTCGGCGCCATATAATACCCGGTTATCGTCCCCGCGATTAAGGCTATTATTGTTAATAGAAGAAGGTATTTCTTCATCGTCCTTTCTATTTTTGCCATTTTTGTCATTTTGTTCACCATTGACTGACTGGTCAGTCAATTATAGAATCGAGAAGGAGGCTTAAAAATATTTTGAATTTCATATAAACTATACTATAACAAAATAACTAGAAGCGAGAGAACAAGATGTTGGCTACTTCGTATAATCGATTACACAAGCGCTCCAAGTCACGTAGGCCTCTCTCATCCTTCAGGGCATCACCGTATTCGTATCCTCTAATCCTTGCACCTCTATGGCAGAGACTCATCTCGTGCTTCAACCCCCACGAATATGTGGCCTGTATTGCTGTATCCAAGCCGTATCCTCTCCCGACGACAATAGCTCCGAGAACCTTGTTTTTGAGAAATCCTCTGATACACCATGTTCTGTCCATGAATTTTTTCACTAGTGCCGTGACGTTGTCAAAGTATACTGGAGAGGACACTATGATTGTATGGGACTTCATTATTATTGGTATTATCTTCTTGGTCATATCATCCATAATACAGCACTTCTTTATTTCAATACATCTCCTGCATCCCATGCATCCGCTGAAACGATATTCTCTAAGCCTTATAAGGTCAACATGAATGCCTTTACGCTGGAGGTGCTCAGCAGCTTTCCCGGCTAATAGCTCTGCATTGCTCCTAGCCCTAGTTGACCCTGTTATGATAGCCGTCCTTAGCTACACTGCCTCGGCACCCCTGACCACTGTATTGAGTCGCTTCTCCATTCAAGAACTTTCTTATAGCCTCATTGACTCTGAGAGCTTTAACAATGTATATTTTGACATTGTTTCTGCGGAGAGCATCTAAGGCCTTAAAACCTATACCGCCCTGCTCCGGCAGGAGGACAGCCTCGACAAGGCCCGCAAAGTACTGGCCTGCCGGGACGCCGTGCCCACGAGGATTCTCCATACATTTTTCCATAATCACCTCGTTATTATGTACATCTACAACTATGAAGCCGCCTGCCCTACCAAAATGTGGTGAGAGCCTTTTCGCCGTGCAGTCTTCTACTGGGATCAATACCTTCATGGCTCACCGCCACTTAGATAACTACATAGTATGTATAATATAAAATAGACTATCCTCATATGATAGAAAATAAAGACAATACCACAATCATAAATTAAGCAATACAATATAAATAAGAAACAAGAAAAAACTAGACGAGATTCGCAGCCGTAATAGTCATAAATAATTATTGTGGGCGGCTAATCCTTTTATTACTATGTGGCACAGTCGCCATGTATGTACTAAGTTAATTGTCTGCGCGTTTTCGACTTATAGCTCAATTTCAGTTAAGAATTTTACACCTAGCCTTCTCAAATCATTTATTACTGGTTTCATTTCATCTTCTTGCTTTTTAAAGAGAGGTGTGGCATTCATAGCTTTCGCGGTTGCTATGACATAGCAGTCTGGTAAGGCTATACGCAGTTGTTTCTTTAATTCTCCAGCTCTTAATGCTATATCTTCATCTATGTTAATCACATATGTTTTACTTCTAATCCATTCTGTAAAATCAAGTGCCTCTCTATTGGGTTCATTTACTCCTGAAGCCTCGTATATTCTTGAGGCAACATAAAGTGTTTCACTTAGAGTAACAGTATTTACATACAGTTCCAACTGTCTGGCCTTGGCCTTCTCAAATAGTCTGGTGGCTACAGACCTATAAGGGCTCCTCATGATTATATATTCTATAATAACACTCGTGTCAAGAACCAACCTTCTCACTAGAAATCATCCCTCTATATCTCTTTGTTTCAAGACTATACTCCTCGCGGAGAAGTTCATCGACAATACTCGGGTCAACATCAACGACTCTAGGCTTCAAAGCCCTAAGAACAAGCTTATCACCAACAACATCTACTATAACCTCACCATCCTCATCAATACCTACTGCTTCTCTAAGCTTTTTTGGTAAAATTATCACACCCTTCTTACGGACCTTCAAAACAACTCTCATATACATCCCTAGTATGAATATAGTAAAAACAAACAAATAAAGTTAAACCATACCTACTAAGTACATCCTAGATAGCATAGTTAAACACTGATCCGACATAAACCCTAATCTTTTAGCTATTCCTCTAACGATATATTGAACTACATTTCTTTCTGTGCATTCATTATCAATTATTATGTGTGGGTTCGCAGTCATATTTAGAGGCTATCACTACACTTAGTAGGACATTACTTCAGGACAATTATAATCAAGGAAAAGAATAGTGTCATCTACTACTAGGCGGTGCAATCTAGAAATATATTTCAACGCTAAACCAATTACGGATTTCCCTTGTTTCCTGACCCTCTAAGTCTTCTCTCTAAGGAACAGGTATTCTAGCAGGGAAAGTCTATCTCATTTGTTCTATTATGATTTTAGCTTGTATTGGTACGGATGTTATTACTGCTTAATAT
>JALWQP010000057.1 GCA_027083045.1 Desulfurococcales archaeon | reverse complement strand
CGCTTAACAAAGAGAAAGTCGAAACACTTATGATTAAAGACCCTATTGCGGCCTACATCGATGAAAAAATTCCGGATGTACTGGAGAAAATGGTTCTTAATGAAATAGGTATCATACCAGTTGTACTTAGGGACGGTAAAGTATATGGTATCATAACGGAGCACGACTTATTAAAGTACTTCATAAGCGGGGTCAAAATAGGCGTCATGGTGTCCGATGTAATGTCATCTCCCGTCGTAACGATAGAGTCTGGTTCGCCATTAATAAATGCGATGAAGAAAATGATCAAGTACGGTTTTAGACGTGTACCTGTCGTTGGAGGTAATGTCGTCCTAGGCATAATCACGGCCATGGATATAGTTAAGTACTTTGGAACTCATGAGGCATTTAAGCATGCCCCCTCCGGCAATATTGAGGAAGCTCTATCAATTCCTGTTGACGACCTCATGGTTAGGGAACTGGTAACTGCTAGACCAGAAGAGGATCTGGGTGATGTCGCTCAGAGAATGGCTGAGAGAAATGTGGGTTCCGCCCTCGTGGTTAACGATAAAATGGAGCTCATAGGCATAATAACAGAGCGGGACATACTCTATGCCGTAACGGCTAAACACTAGTCTAGCCGGGTGGTTCGTCTATGACAAGGACAGTTAATGATCTAATACGTGAAGACGTACCACGCATAGATAAGAACGACACGCTCTATCACGCGTTTAAACTAATCGAGAAAAGCGGCATCGACAAAGTCATTGTACTAGAGAATAGGATGATATCGCCCGGCAAAGAGGTGAAATCAATTGCCGGTGTTATGACCAGTAGGGACATTGTGCTCAAGCTGGCAACCCAGAGGCTAAGCAGAACTACGCCTGGTAGACTACACGTTGCGAGCTTTATGAACTCGCCCGCCATAACAGTCGGGCCAGATAAATCTGTTTTGGAGGCCGCAAAGCTTATGATTAGCAAGAAAATCGGTATCTTACCTGTCGTGAGCGGAGAAAACATCGTTGGCGCGATACTAAAAACAGACATAGCCAGGATCCTCGAGCAAGACGATACAGAGGTAAGAACAATAATGGATGCATCACCAGTACTTGCCAGAACAACTGACAGGGTAGTAAAGGTAAGGCAGGACATGTTAGCCACAGACGCCAGCTTTGTACCAGTCCTTGACGAGAACGATGAACTAGTTGGATACGTGACGATATATGAGCTAGCATATGCCTTCATGAAATTTGAAGACATTGTTCCCTCGAAATACAAGAAAGAGAGAATAACACGCCTTATCATCGAAGATATTATGAGGTTCCGGCCGCCAAAGCTTAGACTAACTGATACGGTATCGCAGGCTGTCGCAGAAATAATGAAGAAAGGTAGCAGAGGAGCCGTAGTCATAGATGAGATTGGTAAAGTTGCTGGCGTCATCACGATCGATATACTGCTGAAACACTTGGTAACTAATAAACAAGAGCTCCTGAGCTGATCAGACTCGAGCGCCTCTTTTCTAATAAAAGTGTAGCTCCGAGGTAATATTTTGGAAGAAGCCAGATTCATCGTTGATTCTATGCTCGGAAACATTGCCCGATGGTTGCGCATGCTTGGCTATGACACCTTATATAACAAGGCGTACAGGGACTGGAAAATACTGTATCTTGCTGAGAAAGAAAATAGAATAATAATTACTAGGGACAGAGGGCTCCATCGCCGGGCCATGAATAGAGGGCTGCAGAGCCTATACCTATACATGGATGATATGGCTGAAAGACTAGCATATATTGCTTACCGTACAGGCATTAGGCTCCATATCGATTTAGATAAATCCCGGTGCCCGGTATGCAATGGAGAGCTAAGGAAAGTGGACAAGCAGGCTGTCAAAGGCCGTGTCCCTAAGAAGGTCTATGAACTACATTATGATTTCTGGGAATGCACTAGGTGTGGGAAAATATATTGGGTTGGCGGGCACTGGAAAGGAATAGAGGAAACACTAAGAAAAGCCCGGCAGGTTCTTGAGAAAATGAAAACTACTGGAGTTTTCCGTTTCATGGAGGGAGTAACATGACCGCTCCCGTACATCCACATGAGCTAAGCCTCGAAGAAGGAATATACGCGGTAAAGCTTGCGAGGAAAGCGATTAAAGAGAAGCTCGTCGACGATATAATAATAACCATACCTCCTGATGCACCATTAATTTTCAAGAGACCTGGAATGGTTTTTACAACAATAGAAACTTATCTTGGAGAGGGCAGGACAGAGCTCCGAGGATGTATAGGTTTCCTAGCACCTATATATCCGCTTGGCGAAGCCATTATTAGATCGGCTATTGAAGCTGCTATTAATGATCCTCGTTTCCCCCCGATGACGAGTGAAGAACTAGATCATGTAGTTATAGAGGTCACAGTGCTATCCGCACCTGTTCCCTTAGACGTTAAGGATCGGAGAGAACTTCCTAAACACATAATTATCGGTAAGTATGGTCTTGTAGTGGAAAAAGCATGGTTTAGAGGCACCCTCCTCCCCATGGTTCCTGTGGAGTATTGCTGGGACGAGGAAACCTTTCTTGCCGAGACATGCATAAAGGCTGGCTTGGAACCTGATTGCTGGCTGGACAACTCAACAAGGGTATATTATTATGAAGGAAGAGCTTTCAAGGAGCTTAGACCCCGCGGCGAAATTGTTGAGAGAGATTTAAACCGTGAATATATAGAGCTATGTAAGAGGGACTCAAATACTAGACGATAATAGACAGACCGAGCCCTTATGGAGAATCCTATACTTTATGCCCGATAATTTTTCAAGTAGTACTCTTAAGAACTCGCAATAAGTATCGCTTGGACAACCACATGTTATCTCAACGAATTGGGTACCCCTGTCGTACCATTTCCTGATAACTTTGCCGAGCCCGAGAACCGTTATTGTATCGATCAGTAGATCTCTGTCCTTAACATCCATTCCTAGGCGATTCTTGATTAAATCGACAAGTGAATCGATAATAGCCCCTGCATAATCTGAGTCTATTCTGCATAACGTCTTGAGAGGGATTAATGACATAGTTTCCCTATTTATCTCTACGGGAAAAAGCCAAGGATTTATGATATAACCGCGGCTCGAGGGTTCGGCGGCTTTGAGTACATCGATATACAGAAGATCGTTGAGAGACACGAGTTTATCCGTCAAGGCCCATATACTGTCTTTGTTTTTAGATGACAAAATGCATGTGAGGTAAGGACTTGATTTAAAACGTATGTAGCAATCGATTAATCTTACGTTTTCGGCATCATTAATCATCTGTATTGCATTAAGTAGGGTCTCGATCTTGCCCACTAAGCGAATGCAGAATAGATTTTCATTACTCATTAGTAAGGGTGACGGTTTTTCAAAATATGTTGGCTTATAAACTGTTTTTCCGGGAACACCTTTAAGCCTTCTCTCCAAAAGTAATGATTCAACATAGTCTTTAAAACGATGTGTAAATATGCCTTCTTCGCCCATACTGGGCACCTTGTCCCAATATTGTATAGTTATGATATAGGTTATGTTTAAGTATAATTCTTGCCCTTAACGTGCAGAGGCTATTATAATCCGTTCCCCCCATATTATCATCATGATACTATATACTGAGGTGTGTTTAAATTGAAGCTCTCAATCAATGCATTGCTTACTTTTCCTGTAGAAAGAACAATCACAGAGATAACTGAATTTGTGCGAAGATATGTTGAGGCTACTGGCGCTAATGGTGTGGTTGTTGGTGTTAGTGGAGGCATAGACTCCTCGGTGGCTTTAGCATTAGCGGTCAAAGCTCTTGGAAAAGAGCGTGTGACCACCCTAATCCTTCCCGATAGGAGGACAACACCCAAACAAGACGTGGACGACGCACTGACTCTGGTGAAGCTTTTCGATGTAAGATATCATTTAATTTATATTGATGATATTATTGATATATATTCCAAAATACCATTCTTCGACCTCGACAACAAAATAGCTACTGGAAACCTTAGAGCAAGAGTGAGGATGAGCATTCTTTACTATTTTGCTAACAGATTCAATAACCTTGTTTTAGGAACAGGTGATAGGAGCGAGATATTGATCGGTTATTTTACCAAGTATGGAGATGGTGCAGTAGATCTATTACCTCTCGCGTGTCTATATAAGACGCAAGTTAGACATTTAGCTCACTGGTTGGGCGTGCCCGAGCGGATAATAAGGAAGCCTAGTAGCCCGCGGCTCTGGCCTGGCCATTTAGCCGAGAAAGAACTTGGCATGAAATACGAAGATATAGATCTAATTCTCTATGGATTATTTGATCTAGGATTGACGGAGGAACAATTATCGGAAATCGCGGGTATAAGTCCAGAACTCATTGAGCGTGTAATAACCCTTCATAGGAGGAGTAGACATAAGCGGGGGTTTCCACCATATCCTAAGCTGACATGGATCAGGGAACCATTGAAGGAGCTTTGATATGTGAAGCTTTCTATAGCACTATAAACCTGTTATTTTGATTTTCACAGCATTCTTGTCCTGACAGATATCTAAATTCGCTCTATCGACATACACCCATATTGCGGGAAAAGGCCACGTGATAAAGTTTATAACTGATTTAGTTTTTACTGTTATTACTGCTTTCTCCGATCTTATGTTTAAGCTATCATTTATGAATATCTGTACACCGTCCTTATCTCCCCATATCCTCAATTTTAAAGGAATTATTACTGCTTTTATCTTCTCTTTTTCCTTATTTATTTTCTTGAATGTATCGCTGATTATCTTCTCATCCACGTAATTCTTATCATAGACTATTATAGCTTCATTTTCTTCACGAATTTCCGGCAACTTATCGAACCAAGCACTCAGATCTATATTATCGTGGTAGATCTCTATAGATGCTCTATCGCATCCCTTCAAGTATGCATGACTAGTGTGATAATCACGCCCAGCTACACTAATTCTCCCTTTCACAACCCTAACATTTACACTAGCTTCCTCAATTTTTTTAGGCAGAAATCTCTTTTTCACTACTGTCACCTTGAATAAATTTGTAACTTAGCCTTAATACCCTATTCTATAATCTAGTATGGGGGAAACCTTATGAGAGTTCTAGCACTCACCGATATACATGGCAGGATTTCTAAGGCTAAAAAGATTCTTGCCTCCGTTGGGGAAGTAGATGCAGTAATAGTGGCTGGAGACATAACTCACTTCGAGCCTTGGAAAAAAGCCGTTGAAATACTCGAGATACTACGAAAGTCTTCAGATGCCATGGTACTTTTTATACCCGGTAATTGTGACGACCCGGAGCTCTTAAATTATGAGGACGAAGATAATGAGATTATAAACATTCATGGCAAATCCTATGGCTTAAACAACTATATTGTGTTCGGTATAGGTGGGAGCAACCCAACACCCTTCGGTACACCTATTGAGTTCTCTGAAGAAAAAATCTCGGAAATACTCGACAAGTTTGAAGAAGATATAAGCAGGCGTAACATCATTATGGTCACCCATGCACCGATCAACGGTATTAACGATAAAATCATGGGTGTACATGTCGGCTCCAGAATACTCCGCGATTTCTTAGAGAAATATTCAGATAAGATAAGTCTGTGGATTACTGGTCATCTACACGAATACAGGTATGCTACAAACTATAATGATGCGATCATAATTAATCCGGGACCTGCTATGCATGGATACTATGGATTAATCGAAATAAGTCATGAACGAGTAAAAGCATATCTAGGTGGTATATGAATAATAATTTGTTTTAACCAAAGAGCTCCGGATAATCATTTATGAATGAATACAGATCCTTGGCTACGTATGTTGGCATATAAGGTGATGATTCAAGCTCGTCCGGCTTTGAAGTGCCTGTCAGTACTAACAACGTATCCACACCAGCACGATTGCCCAAGGCAATATCCGTGTCCAGCCTATCACCTATGACTAGGACTTCTTCTTTATTAGTAGATTTAATCGCGAGATCAAGTATCCAAGTGTTTGGTTTGCCGGCATTAAAATCTGGTTTTCTACCAGTAGCCCTTACTATCATCTCGACTATTGATCCAGCACCAGGATCAAGCCCATCTTCTACGGGTAGTGTCGAGTCAGTGTTTGCAACAACAAATACTGCTCCTCTGCTAATCATTCTTGAGGCTACTTTAACTTTACTATACGTTACGTGTCTATCAAGACCCACAATGACGTGATCTGCTATCATATCCTGTGATACAGGGATCAAGCCATTGGCTACTGCCTCATAATAGAGGCCTGCCTCGCCTACGATGAATACGAACCTGCCACCTTGTTCTCTAATCCATCTGGTTGCGGCATAGGCGGAAGTAATAACGTCGTCTATACTGGCTTGTAGACCTAATTTTCTAAGAATTTCCACGTATTCTGGTCGTGACTTGGTGGCATTATTCGTTAGATACTTTATCTTAATATCTCTGGCGATCAGTTGATTCAACGCCATTATGTTCTGTTTTAATGGTTTACCCCCTCTCCATACTACTCCATCGAGATCAGTTACAATAAGTCTGTATTTTTTCATAGAATATTCGCCTCTGTTTTCTTGAGAATCTTCTTCGCTAGAACTTCAATAT